>JALEPE010000069.1 GCA_022766795.1 Helicobacter sp. | reverse complement strand
GGGGGGGGGGATTTAGTATCTCTTATAATGAAGCCCCAACAACTGCCATAGAACATTATATTTCCCACTATACGCATCTTATCCAAAATCGTGGCAAATTTAATGTTTTAGCCTTTGAATGCTATGGCTTAGAGAAATTTGGTAGTGCGCAGGATAGAGAAAAATATTTTGCTTTGGTAGGTGAAAGAGTTCCTGCGCTAATGCAGGTGCGCGACCCTTTAGAAAATCTAAAGCACGGAGCGTTAAATTGGAAAATATTGCTTAAAAATATTAAAGATTTGCAAAAAGAATTTAATCTAACTTTTGACTACCACTATTTTAATAAGATTCTGCATATCCGAAATAAACAATACCAATTACCCACAGATTTTTCTTATCTTAAAAAACAAACTGCAATTTGGGATTCTCTTGTTAGAGCATTGAATCCAGTAGATTTGGTGTATATGGATATGCAGGAGCTTTCCAAGGAGAGGGCATTTAATACATTGCAAAAGCTATCTTTGCATTTTGGTTTTAACGCACCGCAAGAAAAGGATAGAAAAGTCTATGAGGCAAAGCATTTTAGCGGTAATTTATTCTTTTTATGGGGCAATGCACCCTTAGTTTTATGGATAAATCATAAGGATTTAGAATCTAGGTATTCCAAAAAGAATCCTAATAATATCTTAGCAACAAGCGAGAGTTTGATAATAGATAGGCAAAATAGTTATAAAATATTCTTTATGTTTCCTGAAAAGTTAGAAGGTTTTGTGGATATTATGGATTATTTTAAGGGGGAGATTGGGAGTCAAGTAGGTGCATATATGCAAGAAGTCGAGTTTGAAGCGTTGCGCAAGGATTTACCACTATGGGAAGCGACACAAGAATATGTGAATGAGTTTTTAGAATATCTAAGCGTGGAATCTAAAAAGGCGCAAAGTGAGCGTATTACGACAGAGCAGGTGCTGGAGGCTTTGGCTGAAAACAAAGATGCGGCAAAAAACTTAGAATCTGTTTTGGAGCCTGAGCTAAAACATATTAAAGCAAATCGTCCCGATATTGTAAAATCGTGGAAGCATTACCAAGAATTTGTAAAAATTTGCAAGAAAGTATAAGGGGGGAGAAAATTTAGTAAAATTTCATATTGTGGAATCGTTCAATAAACTCAAAAAAAATCTAAACTTTTCTTTTTTATAACTTTTCCTAAGGGGGCAAGGGGTTCTACTTGCGAAGCGTCCCCCTTACCCCCTTAAACCCCCAACCCCCTAGCACGCTTATCCCTCCGTCATTGCGAACGAAGTGAAGCAATCCATAATTTTGCATAAAGAAACTTTTGCAATGGAATCGCGAAAGAAAGATGAGATTATAGATTGCTTTGTCATTTGCTTTGCCTATTCCTCGCAATGACGAGGTAGTAAGCTTAAAAACAATCCAAAATGATGGATTGCCACGAGATTCTAACGAATCTCTCGCAATGACAAGATGGTTAGCTTTTCTTGCAATGGCACAATGTATAATGGAATCTGAAGTAGAATTTAACAACGATAGGTTATTTTGCTTTTACACAAATGATTTAAAAAGCACTCGGTGCATTTTGGATTCACTGCTTTACAAGTATAGCGTCCAAAAAGTACCATTGCTTGATGAAGCGTTGCGAGATTATCTTTAAAGATTCTTGTCAAATCCTCCTCTGTCGCTAAGGGTGTGGTGGCATTACTTAATCCCAAACGATGAGACACGCGGAAAACGTGCGTATCTACGGCAATAAAATTTGCTCCTTTGGATTCTATTAAAACAACATTGGCGGTTTTTTGCCCAACTCCGGGCAAAGATTTCAACGCTTCGCGCTCTAGCGGAATCTCTCCATTATATTTTGCGCAAACTTCTTGTGCCATTGCTTTGAGATTCTTTGCTTTATTGTTAAAAAAACTGCAAGTCTTGATACATTCCTTAATAGAATCCAAAGGAGCATTGCCTAATGCTTTGGGTGTGGGAAATTTTGTAAAGAGTTCTGGAGTGATGAGATTCACTCGCTTATCTGTGCATTGGGCAGAGAGCATCACAGCAATGAGAAGTTCAAAATCGTTGTTAAAGTGCAATTCTGTTCTTGCATTTTCAAAATGTTCCAAAAACAATGCTTTAATCCGTGCAATCTCTACTTTGGTTGCTTTTTTTGCCATAGGAATCCTTAATTAAAAATTTCAAATGGGGAGGTAATGGTGCGCATTAGGATATTAAAAGGGGCTAGCATAATATCTTGTGCGGTTTGGGTTTGGATTTTAGGATTTTCCAATGTGCCACTAATTTTAAAGGCGGTTGAAATTGTGCCATCTTTACCTAGTAGAATATAATTGACAAGTGGAATCTTATTGATGATTCCACTTAGGGATTTTGCAGTGATTAATTCCGCATTAAAATCAATTATTTTAGATTCTAATTGCAAGACTCCTTGTCCTTTAATATCAATAGATGAGCCATTAAAATCCAATTTATCAATCGCTAAAAATGTATCATTTAAGCCGAAATGAATTGTGCCATTTTCTAAATAATAGCCCTCATCGTTAAAACCGGGCGGCTTAAAACTTAGCAAAGAAGGAATCGTGTCAATAAATGCCATGAGATTTTGCAAGACACTTAATTCATCTAAGGAAGTATTGAATAATTTTGCCTCCCCCACAAGCACGCCTTTTTCATTTGTGTTAGCATTTAAAAAGAATCTTCCACGCGAAAATGCGTGTTTTTTAGCTAAAGTATTTATAAAGGAATCCCCAAATTCTCTTGCGTCTATGGTAATACTATTGCCACGTTTATAAAGATCTGCGATTCCATTTTTGTGCTTGAGATTGCCTGTTATAGTATTATCATTTAAATAAAACGCAAAGCTATCACTTAAAAAGGTTAGCTCTTTAAAGATGATATTGGAATTTATGCCTTTAATTTGTATTGGAATCGTATCTTGACTTTTAATATCTTCTAATTTATCAAGATTTAGCACAATATCTTTGAATACAATCTGTTGCGTGGTGGAATCCCTTTGCAACTTTAATAAAGAATTTTGAGATTCTAAATTATAACCTTGTGGTGTGTATTGTAAAGATAAATCCATAGTGGAAATTGGGTCTAAGGTGGCTTTGTCTAAAAGCAAAACTTGGTTGGTTAGGATACGAAAGATTCCATTATAATGCGTGAAATTTTGTGTTTCTAGCTGCATTGTGCCATTTGCAACTTTGTAATCACGTAAGACTTTAGAAAAGGGCAAAAAGTGGCTTAAATTTTCAATCTTAAAGGTATAAGAATCTGCTATATTTGCCATAAAATTAAGTGTTGGTAGAGTTAGATGAATAGAAGCGTGATTGCTAAAATCTATATCAAAAGGAAGAGAGTGATTAGAAACTTGTAAAATATCTGTATCCGCTAGAACCAAAGAATGAATCAGCATATCACCACTGATGCGATGCTCTGCTGTGTTAATCGTGAAATTAGCATCACTTTGTAATAGGTTAGAATAGCTAAGGTTTTGCGATTCTACTTTTATGATATGGTTATTAAGCTGGACATTTAATGTTTTAGTAAAGAATGGGATTCCATTTAGCAAAACTTCAGAATCTTGCGCTTTAAATAATCCTTTAACATTAATGACGTGCGTCATTAAATCAAGATTTAAAAATAAATTAGTAACAATATTTGCATTGGGTGCAGTGATAGGTAGTGTAATGTCGTATGCCTTTAACACTTGCATAATGCTAGAATCCAGAGGTGCATTTGTATTAAGAGATAATTCTAGACTTGGTTTATTGCTGACTAAATTCCTAAGCGCAACCATTGTTCCCTTGGCCAAATGCTTCTGATAAGTTGGGGATTGCAGGTGAAATTCTAGCGCATTATTTGCAAACACTAACTTGACG
>JALEPE010000053.1 GCA_022766795.1 Helicobacter sp. | reverse complement strand
ATACGCACTTGTCCCACCCGGACGATAAGAGCCAACCTCCAATGCTTCAATCATCGCATCAATTTGTGAGAAAAAATTAACATGGGGATCGTCTGCCACAATTGCGCTATTTGCTTGAAATGTTAAAGCAGGGTGTCCAGCTACATTTGTAGTGATATGCCCATTTGCATCTAATGCATAATCCTTGCTTCTTGTATCATAGAGCATAAACTCCATTCTTGTTGGCACTCTATTTAAATCTTTAATCTCTAATTTTCCATCAACATCAAGCCCAATAGAAACATTACGCTTCGCATTGCCCAACATTGTTTCATAGGAGAGTTTTTCTGCGGGGTTATTAAAGTTTGCCGCTGCATTAAAAACATTGGTTAAATCTCCCGGATTAGAATTACTAAGATTCAAAACAATGCCTAGAGTATCGGCTAATTGCTGATATGTTACATCATCAGCAGGCGTTGCACTTCCAGCAACTTGCGGAGGGTTTCCATTTGCTTGCAAAATTGGAATCGGAATCCCTGCAATATTTTGCCCATTCATCTGTGCGGGAGATTGAATCACAAACACGCTTCCCCCATTGCTAAATCTAATTTCCCCCTTCACTTCTATACCATTAACATCTTTAACTTCAAAGTTATAGGTATGCCCATCTAGCCCAACCCCAGCAACTTCTGATAGTTTCGTCTCCATTGTCGCATATTCATTGGTGGAGCGCACAACTTGAGAAACATTAGATGTCAATGTCGCGCCATTGCGTGAAAAACCCACGCGATCAAACTCTACACTATAATCATTGCGGAATCCATTGATAGCATTACCACCGTTTCGTGTGGTAAGCGATACGACTAAAGAGCTACTGCCAATATAGGGTAATTCTTTCTCATCTTGGTCGGGTGGATTCTTTTTAGATACATTATTATCCACCACGATAATTTTACCATCGGAGAATTGCACATCTACATTGCCATTTGCGCCATAAGTTGCTTTGATTTGATCCATTAAATCTTGCACGGTTGTTGTAGCATTAATTGCAAAATCCACAGGATTTACTGCTGCACCTGCTGTATCTAATGCTGTATTTGCACCCGTCCCACTTAAACGAATGGAATCCACTCCTGCTGGAAAAATATCTCTTAAAAGAGTATTTGTCTTAGCAAGCTCATTTGTATGCGTCCTAAATGTCGTTGGAATCGTGTGAATCCGATGGTCGTTATAATCCTCCACTGAAGTAATAGAATTATTTGTCAATGTCCCAAGATATGGACTTTGCACATAAGTATTGACTTTTACTCCGCTATTTAAAAGCGTATCAATATTTTGCGTTCCAACTCCATCTCCCCCTGCGCCTAAAGTATTATTAGGATCTTGGTAACTGCTAGAAACCATTGTAAATTCAATATTAGATCTTCCACCCGTTAAATCTTTAATTTCAATCTCGCCCCATTCATTCAGTGTTACATCTACCACTTTACCCACTTCCGTGTTACCAAACTCACGTCCGATTTTATCTAATAAATCCTGCACCGTTGTGGCTTGATTCTTATCTGTGTAAGCCACATTCATAGAAAATTTAGATTTAAATGCCGTTCCATCTGGCTTTCTACCCGTGATATAAAAGACTTCTGCTGGATCATTACTGGGGTCTGCATCATTGTCCCCTACCAAATCACGCAATGTATCGCTAGCTTTAATATGCACTTCCTCACTCACGCCTGTTGGGTGTAAAGGGTCCATAATTTTAGGGTTTAATTTGCTTTGGTTAAACTTTGGAATATTTGTAGAAATCACACGATTTTTATCATTATCAGAGCCAAAAAACAACTCCTTGCCCGTAATATTGTAGGACATTAAATTGTGTGAGCTTAATAGCGCACTTAGCGTATCTCCATTACCATTATAAGTGCCATCAGCATTAAAAGGCTGTTTTGTTGTTGCAGTTCCCCCAAAGATAAATTCCCCACCCACAGATGTGTTGGAAATGGATAAAAAGTGGTCTCTAATTGCCTTTAAATCTTTAGCAATCGCCAAACGCGAAGTTTCACTATGAATATCATTAGCACCTTGGACAAGTTTAGTTTTAAAGTTATCCATACTCTTTGTCAGCTCACTTAAAGCCGTATCTGTATGTTTTGTAAAAGTGAGTGCATTCGTCGCTAGTTCCTTACTCTGCGTTAGAGTATTAATATTAAAATCTAATGCTAATGTCTTATTGAAAATCGTGGAATTTTGGTAGCCATACTGGATTTTTAATCCATTCATTTGCGCTAAAACATTATTTAAACCGCTTTGCGTCTTATTTTGCTGATACTGCAAGGTTGTGAATCTTGAGTGTGTTCCTATGCGCATTATCAATCCTTCAACATAAATTCTTAAAAAGAAACAAGCATTTTTTATTCCAAAAATTATATTGCGATTCCACTCAAAATTTATAATTTATTTACAGATTATTTACAAAACTTGCATAAAATACTACAACTAATCATACTTAACAAAATCTTCACAATTTTTTGGTATGATTTTAAGAATTTTTGCATTGAATTGGAGGAAATCTGTAATGAAAATGGGAATTTCAGTAAAACTTTTTTTAGGTTTCACATTGGTGATTATTTTGATGCTTTTTATTGCATTTTTTAGTGTTACAAAAGTGAATTTTTTAGACAACGTATTAGAAACTGCTACGGGAGATAATGCCTTAATTTCGCGCCAAGCTATTAATTATAGAGGAAGCGTGCATGATAGATCTATTTTGGTGCGTGATGTCATTCTAGTAAGAGACAACACCGATTTGCAAAAAACCTTAGAACAAATCCGCAAACTAGAACAAGATTATGATAAAGCAGACAAAATCCTATTGGAAGTTTTAGGTAGAGTAAATGACGCTGAAGCCAATAAAATGTTTGCCGATATAGCAAAGACAAATGAAATCACCAAAAAAACCTATACAGCAATTATTGAACAAGTTGCAATGCAAAACAACAAAGAAGAGGCAATTACACTCTTACTCAATGAAGTAAGAGACCAATTTATCCTCTGGTTAGCACAAATTAATAAGCTCATTGACTACGAAGAACTTAATAACCAAAATCTAACAAAAGTCGCAATGCAGGAAACCCACACATTTAAGACTACAATGCTTTTCATTGTAGTGATTGCATTATTAATCTCTGTAGTTGTAGCATTTTTCATCATTAGAGGTATTAAAAGTTCTGTTGGTGGCGAGCCTAATGAAGTTAATAAAATTATCAAAGAAGTGGCAAATGGGAATCTTACACAAAAGATTAGCACGCACTATGAAGGCAGTATTCTTGAAGCCATTGCTAAAATGCAAGAGCAACTAAGAAATATTGTAGAGAAGTTACTTGCCGCTTCTGATGATTTACACAAGAAGGCGGATTTGGTTGTTTCAAGCATCAATGAAACAGAAAAATCTGTTGTATTCCAAGGTGAAACTTCTAAAGAATCCGTGCTTAAAATCCGTGAAGTCAATCAAAAAACACAGAATATCGCACAAGGTGCTATTGAAACAGAACAAAACTCCAAAAATACAACAGAGGTTTGCCAAAACAATAAAAAATCCGCGGAAGACACAGCAGAACAAATGGAGCTTATCGCAAACAACTCATCAAGAATCTCTGACCAAATTTCATTGCTTAGCGAACACGCTAAAAATATTGGCACAAGCACCGATTTAATTAGCGAAATTACAGACCAAACAAACTTACTCGCACTCAATGCGGCGATTGAAGCAGCAAGGGCTGGGGAAGTGGGACGCGGATTCGCTGTTGTTGCCGATGAGATTCGCAAACTTGCTGAAAAGACGGGTGGTGCCACAGAACAAATTGCCTTAATCAATAAGAAAATTCAAGAAGAGACTGTTGCAACCGTGCGCGTGATTGAGGATTCTATTCCATTAGTAGCACAAGGAAAATCCTTAAGCGAGGGCGTTAGAGACAGCGTAGAACTCATCTATGAGCAAGCACAAGATAGCTTACTTAAAGCACAAGATGTTAATAAAGAAGTTACCAATCAAGTGCAGTTAATGAAAGAAATTGAGGATAAAATCAATCTTGTAGCAAATATCTCTGAAAAAACCCAAAAAAGTGTTAATGAGAACAAAACGGCAATGTATGAGCTTAAAGCAATCTCTGATAATTTAAGAGATGAAATTAAAATTTTCAAATTATAATCTTTCTTTTGCGATTCCAACGCACGGAATCGCAACTCGCAAATTTTAAGATTCTAAACTTTCTTTTTCTAACTTTTTCTAACTTTTTCTAAGGGGGCAAGAAATAAACTAAAAAGAATCTAGACTTTTTTCTAAGGGGGCAAGGGGTTCTACTTGCGAAGCGTCCCCCTTCCCCCTTAAACCCCCAACCCCTAGCACGCTTTTTCACGCTTTTTATAGAATCACAATTACGCAATGATGAATTTTTTAGCACGCTTTTTGTAGAATCGCAAATTTTAAGATTCTAAACTTTTCTTTTTTATAAAATAAACTTTTACAATGGAATCTTGTAGTATAAATTGCTGCGATTCCACAAGTAACATCTAGCAGGGCTAAAGGCAATCACTGCAAGTGCAAACTAAAATTCAAAAAATAAAAATTTTTTAACTTTTTTTATCATTTTTTATTTTAGAATGTTACAAAAATTTTAAAGGCATAATAATG
>JALEPE010000049.1 GCA_022766795.1 Helicobacter sp. | reverse complement strand
TTTGCTTTTGAAAAATCAACTCTAACTCTGCCCTTACCTGTTCTTGCGCCACGCAATGTTCATAATTTTCTCCCTTATTGCGCACATTTTTAAATTCTTTTGTTGGAGTGTTACCTTTTTTCTCATATCTTTCTTTTTGATAAAATTCTTTATAGAGATATTCGCCCACACTTTGATACTTGTCTTTCATAGCTGCTGCATTGGTTTTAATCGCGCTTAACACCTTTTTAGAATCTTTATCGCTTTCTGTTTTTGCATGTTTATTCCCATAGCCACGATGTTTTGCAATGTGTAAAATTGCCCGAGCTAACTCTTTAGACTCTAACTTTTGCTCTAAAGCTAAGGTGCGCAATTCATAGGGACTTTTGGTATCTTTAGTTGTCTCATATGCCTTTGGTAGTTCCCCATCATTTGCAAGATAATCGTTTAAATTTAGCCCAAACTCTTCGCAAAGCAACCTTTTAATTGCATTTAGTCTAGCTTTTCTCCGTGCCAATCTGCGCCTTGTGCTTCGTGCTTCTCTACGCGGTGCGGCAAGTGAATCACCATTTTTTGGATTCTCTGCTTTGGTAAAGATTCTCACTCCACAATCTTTTAGTTCCTCTCCCTCTACAAAAGCCCAACCAATGCTTGTAACCCCTATGTCAAAACCTAGAATTTTTAAATGCATCACAACCCCACAAGTTTTTAAACATTATAGCCTAAATAACGCAATTTACCATTATCTTTTTGTGAGAAGTAGCAATCCATTAGAAAGCTAAAAACATACTCAAAGATTGTCGCAATATATTCTTGTCAATCTTTTTTCAAAACAATCGTTTTGCATAAAATATCGTGTAATGTTTTTTTGTCTTTGCGCCATAGAGGCATAAGGATTCCCACGACACTAGCACCAGAGAGCAGAAAGGCAAAGAATCGCACAAAAGCAAACAAAAATGTTACATTTTTGCCGCTTTCTCGCACAACCCAGAGATTATAGGCTTTTTTGCCCGGAGTTTGTCCTTTGAATGTTAAAAGCACTGCTGCGATGCTACCATAGATAAATACCGCCACAAACTGCGCCCAAGCGGAATCACGGAATCCTTGTGCGCTACCCACAACAACATAGGTTAAAAAATACAAAAGAGGCAAGTAAATCATAAAGGTGTCAATGATGTGTGCCTTGCCCCTGTCTAAAAAATGAGCAAGTTGTAGAGAAGTTGGGTTTTGCGTCAATTCTTTTTCAAGTTGGTGGGGTAGAGTTTTTGGGATTTGAATGGAATCTATATGTTTTTTTTGTGGAGATTTTGGATTTTGTTTAACTTTTCTCCAACGCATAAAGATTCCAAGAAAGCTTTAGTTTCCGCGACTTCCGGGCTTGATTGCTGTGCTTCCTTGTTTGCATAGGGGGCAATCTTGTGCTTCAAAGGTCTCAAATACAAAATCCTCTAATGCAAAAAGTGGTAGGTGCGCAGCTAACTTACATTCTTTGGTCTCTGCATTTTGTATGCCACCAAAGCGGTTACAGATTCCACGATTCGCTAATGCCGCATATCCTACAACCTTTGCACCAAGTTTTTCTACCACTTGTGCGGATTCCATTGCTGAACCGCCTGTGGTAATAATGTCCTCGCAAACGATAATTTTCTCGCCTTGAGCCACTTCAAATCCGCGTCTTAAAGTCATTGAGCCATTCACGCGCTCCGTAAAGATAAAGCGCACTCCAAGTGAGCGGGCTAACTCGTATCCCGCTAGGATTCCACCAAGAGCGGGGGAGCAAATACAATCCACTTCTACTTTTGCGTTCTTGATTATCTCTGCAAGAGCTTTTGCTAAGGATTCTGCAACCTTTGGATTTTCCAAAACTTTAGCAGATTGCAAATAAAAGGGTGAATGCCGCCCACTGCTTAGTAAAAAATGCCCCTCTAGCAATGCGTTTGCGTCTTTATAAATTTTTGCAATATCCATAGAAATCCTTAAATTTTCAGCAATTCTTCCTCTTTGTGCTTCACAAGCTCATCAATCTTTTTGGTTGCATCATCGGTGAATTTTTGAATCTCATCGTGTCCTTTTTTGGATTCATCTTCGCTAATTGCCTTGTCTTTTTCTAATTTCTTGACTTTGTCGTTAGAATCTTTGCGGATATTACGAATCGCTACCTTTGCTTTCTCGCCGATATTTTTAGCCTCTTTAGCAATTTCTTTGCGTTGCTCACTTGTCATTGGAGGGAAAAAGAGCTTGATTGTTTCGCCGTCATTATTGGGATTGACACCGATATTTGCTTCTTGGATTGCGCGTTCAATGTCTTTTAATAAGGTTTTCTCCCAAGGAGTGATGACAATCGTGCTTGCGTCTTGGGCAATAACAGAACCAACTTGATTGAGCGGGGTGGGTGTATCATAATAATTGATGTGGATATGGTCTAAAATGGCAATAGAAACTTTGCCGCTACGCAAAGTGCCAAATTCCTTTTTCATCGCTTCAATGCTTTTATTCATTGTTTCTTTAGTGTGTGCATAGATTTCTTGTAAATTCATAGGATTCCTTTATTTGGATTCTGCATTTGTTGGTGCAGCGGGTGCGTGAGGAGCAAGAGGCTCACTAGAGGGCAAGGAAGGCGTAATGGGTATTTGGATATTTACTTCATCAATAATGGACTTTTTAGAATCCTGAACATAAAGATAGCTTAATGCAATCGTATTGATGACAAATAGCAATCCTAACCCAAAAGTGAGTTTTGCTAAGAATCCCGCAGGACCTTTTGCGCCAAATAAACTTTCATTGCTTCCGCTATATGCGCCAAGCCCAATGCTTGAACTTTTTTGCAATAAAACGATGATAGTGATTAAAATCGCGAACACAAACTGCAAAATCAATAAAATTCCACTCATACTTTACCCTCTGATTTAAAAAATTCCGCGCATTCTACCCAAACATACTTAAATAAAAGCATAAATTGATAGGCAAACTCTTTAAAAAATTTATTTAAATAATACATAATTAAGTCGTTGAAACAAAATTAAAAAAATAAGGGTATGTGATGTCATTTTTAAACATTTCAAAAATTTTTGCAAAATATTTTCAAGACGAACAAAGAGAAAGTTATACATATGATTTCATTGCTTCTATTTTAAAAGATAAAAGCAACAAGGAAAATTACTATCTCGTCCCAAAGGCAAGACTAGAGAGAGGTGGAATCATTTTTGAGATTGGCTTACTATTGCTGCACCCAACTTTAGGGGTTTATATTATTGAAGCAAAAAATAGGGAAAGTGCGAGAGAATTTTTTGCCAAGAATCCTTATGAAGCAAATCTTTTGTATCGCAAAATTTATATCGCTTTAACGCGCGCAAGAGAGAATATCTATTTGGATATAGGCAAACAATGTCCTTCTAAGGAGATTAATGCAATCTTAGAAATTATCCAAAAATTTTCCAAAAAACAAGAGGAACAAAGTCAAGAGGCAAAGTCGGAATCCAAAAATTCGAAAATCTCTCACACACTCTCACTGGCAAAGATTCGCCCTATTCTCCCTTATGCAAAAGAAAGTGCAGAATTTATTGTGGCTGCGCGTGAGATTTTTGCCATTATTATCGGACTTTGCGCAATTTAAATCCTTTAAGAAATCCTTGATTACACCTTTTGAGGAATGAAAGTGTTTTTAAGTATAGCCTTAGCAAAATGGAATATAATTAAAGAATCATTTATTGAAAGGAGCAAATATGAATGTAACAAGCACTAGCAGTTATGCGGGATATTCAAGCTATAATCCGCAAGATTATCAAAATTCCACACAAACGCAACAAACTCAAGATACAAGCTCACAAAACTTGCAATCTCAAGCACAACAAACTACTTCAAGTAGTTCTAGTTGCCCTGTATGTGGCTTTAGTATGATGGCGTAATTCGCCATCATAATTTTCTCTCCGTCTTTTAAAGCCTAAAAATTTTTCATTTTTATAACGTCAAAAGACTCTATTTTTTATTGTTTAAAAACAATTCCTCATAAAGTCTATTATGATTATTTAAATAGCGCAAACTACGATGATAATTATCAATAATAGCTGGCAATCGTTCTATATAATTCTGTGGGGTGCATTGTGTTAAAATCCTATTAAATCGCTCCAAATCACTAATATCCTCTTCAGTTAGGATAATAATGCCATCTAAATTAAAAAATTCTCCAATAGCTTCAGCTCCCAAATAAAGTGGCATCGTCATAGAAATGAAACAATCTAAAATCTTTTCGGTAAAATAATATTTGTTTTGTTCATTTTCTAACGCAATGTGATAACAATATGTATCCAATGCAACAGATTTATGTTTAATATAACGATTGACAAAATTTCCAAATAAATCCACGCGTCCAACTAGCTGCTTCGCCAGAGCATTGCGTTTTAAATGTAAAGGGGTGAATTCTTTTCCACTCACCACCATAGAGATTAAACGACACTTTTCTTTATACTTCTCATCACTCCAACGCAAAGGATCATCACCGCTATAACAATATACGCTGCAAGAACTATAAAGCATAGCATTTGGCAATGCGTCCAACAACTTTTCATCGTGTGTTAAAATTTTTTCAAACTCACCCGCTAAGATTCTATTTTCATAAAGTAAATCATAAGAATGGCTGATTATACTTCTAGGTTCTGTTAAAAGCGCGTAATTATGCTGATTTGCCCCCCCCCCCCGCATAATCTCTCCAACTGTGGCATCCGTATAGAAATGTGTATCTAAGGCAAAATTAAATCTATCCCACAAAAAATATCTATTTTTAACTTTTTGGTTGTTACCATAAGGGCAATGCGCACCGCTTGCATCGCGTAAGAAAAATATATCCATTCTTTCGCCTAAGGCATTGTAAATTTCTGGCTTACAGCTTGTAAGTGGCACATACATATTATAGTATGGAACATAACATTTTCCATAGACGGCGTGATCAAAAGCTAACATTATTCTATTCCTTTCCTTACTGCATCAACTCACGCATAGACAAATAGCTATTAAGTGCGCCAATATAAGCTTTAGCGGTTGCTTGCATTGTGTCAATGTGCAATCCGTGTCCAATAAATGCCGGTCTGTTAGGCTCAAACTCTACTTTCACGACAACTTTAGCAAGTGCGTCTTTGCCCTCACTCACGGCTTCTACTTTGTAATCCTTT
>JALEPE010000111.1 GCA_022766795.1 Helicobacter sp. | reverse complement strand
TTGGGGCATATTGCACCATTTTTTCTAATCCACACAATAAATCCTCATCTAAGATTCCATCTTGCAGGGCTTTAGACATTTTAGCGTGGTTAAAGGGTTTTAAGAAATAGCTCCCACTCTCTATGACTTCTAGTCCCACTTCCTCTACAAGCGCACAAAGGGATTCCATAGTAAAGGCTGTATGTTGTTGCATAGACTTTGCAGTAGCACTTAAATCCAAAAGCCGTGGGATAAGTCCAGATTCATACGCCCAAAGCAAATGAAAAGAATGCGCATTAGGCACATTGATGTGCAAAATCGTATTAGATTTTAAAAGAGGTAGAATCTCACTTAAAAACTGCTTAGGATTTGTAACTTCGTGCAAAAGACTACTCAAAATAATGCAGTGAATGCCCCCCCCCGCACGATTCTACAACTTGTTGAATCGCATCAATATTATCCTCTACAAACCCGCTTAAAATCTTTATCCTAGAATCCTCTTTAAAATCTTTTTGCGCGTTTTCCACAAACACTTTAGAGGGTTCAACAATCACAAAATTCTTAAAATCCTTATAATACTTTGCAACAGATTCCATTCCGCAACCAACTTCCAAGATATTTTGCGCCTTTTGTTCTGTCAAAAATTCTAAAACCTTATTGCGCCGAAACGCCACCATATAGGATTCAAAATGGCTATAATCCTTTGCTAAATACTTTTGTGTGTAGTCTTCTATATCGCGCTGCATTACTTATCCTTTCATTATTCTCAAAAACTCTGCATAGTCCCTTATGTACTCACTCTCATCATAATAATCACTAGCAAGTATCATTAGCTTACACCCATAGGAGAAATTCCGCATTTCCCGCCACATATTTTTACCAATATACAACCCAACATCAGGGCGATTGAGCCATATAGATTCCTTGCTTTTCCCATCATCTAGCACAAACTCACACGCACCATCTATGGCAACGACAAGCTGTTCTAACTCCTTATGTGCGTGGAATCCTCGTGGCAAATCTGGCGAAGTATCAAATATATAATACACTCTTTTTATGGCAAAGGGCAAATTTTTATGGGATTCTAAAGATACTAATTTACCCCTTTCATCGCCGATAGTCTTTAGTGGCATTAGTTTATAGTTCATCTTACGCTACGCCACTTTTGAAATAACAGGGGGCAAAAAGGAAGTATTTATCCCCCCCCCCCCCGCACGAGAATACATTGCATAATCGTGAATGTACTCACCCTTATTATAAGAAGTATTGCTCATCACGAGCAATATACAGCCTTTAGAGAAATCAAACATTTCTTTCCATAGCATTTTACCTACATACAAACCCTGCTTTGGATTATTAAGCGTGAAAATCTCTTGAGTCTTGCCATTATCAATTTTTATTTTACAGCTACCATTAAGCGCAACAAACAAAAATTCAGAATCTCTATTAGCGTGTCGCCCTCTAACAGCATTAGGATTCACATCAAAGATATAAAATATTCTTTTAATATCAAATGGACAATTTTTTTGATATTCGCACGCAACCAAAGAACCTTTTTCATCACTAAAATCAACAAAATCTATAAGTTTATAATGCATTCTCACCCCTTAAACGCATTCACAGCATTCACTACACATTTTACCTCATCATCTTGCATAACAGGACTAATAGGCAAAGACAATACTTCTCTATGAATTTGCTCCGTAATGGGAAAATGCAAATGATTTAACTCTTTATAAGCTTCTTGTTTATGTGGCGGAATCGGATAATGGATAAGTGTTTGGATTCCATTATCTGTCAAATATGCTTGGAGTTTTTCCCTATTTGCACAACGCACCACAAACAAATGCCACACACTATCTGTTTTGCACTTAGGTAAAACGATTTGTGTATTACTAATTCTTTCTAAATACATTGTCGCAATTTCTTTGCGTCTTGCATTATCTGCCTCTAAATGCTTTAACTTTATCTTTAAAAATGCAGCTTGAATCTCATCAAGCCTAGAATTAAGACCTTTATAAAGATTTTCATATTTCACAAACGAACCATAGTTTGCAAGCGCACGCACTTTCTGCGCCAATGTATCATCATTGGTTACAACTGCTCCACCATCACCTAAAGCACCCAGATTCTTACCCGGATAAAATGAAAATCCGCTTATATCGCCAAAACTACCAACTTTCCGACCTTGAAACACTGCGCCGTGTGCTTGGGCGCAATCTTCAATCACTTTAAGATTGTATTTTTTAGCAAGCGCACAGATTTTATCCATTTGCGCTACTTGTCCGTAGAGATGAACAACCATTATTGCCTTTGTATGTGGCGTTATATGGGATTCTATTAAATCAGGATTAATATTATAAGTCTCTATATCTGGCTCTACAAGAACGGGTGTGCAACCATTATCGCTAATTGCTAAAACAGAAGCAATATAAGTATTTGCAGGAACAATAATTGCATCACCCATTCCTAATCCGAGTGCCTTAATGCTAAGCCTAAGCGCATCTAGCCCATTCGCACAACCGATACAATGCGCAGCTTCACAATATTTGGCAAACTCTTTTTCAAAGGCTTTATTTTGCTCACCTTGTAAATACCACCCACTTTGCAAAACCTCTTGAAAACTCTCTTCAAACTCTGTTTTAAACCGCTCATTGATTGCTTTAAGGTTAAGAAATGGAATCATATATTGCCTTTATTGATTAATCGTTTTAATAAATTTTGCGGGATTTCCAGCAATTAAAGAATTAGGCGCAAAAGATTGCGTAACAACACTTCCCGCACCCACAACGCAACCACTACCTAACTGCACACCTTTAAGAATTGTTACATTTGCACCAATAAAACAATCATCTCCAATCACAATATCCGCACTTTTTATATTCTCTATGCCATTTCTCTTTTTAATGGACAAACCGTGCCCATCACTACTCATAGCCATAAATTTAGGTCCTATCATACAACGTGCCCCGATAATAATATTAGATTTTTCAGCACAAAGGCTAAAATTATTATTGATAAAAGTATTAGCACCTATCATAACCCCCCCCCCCCCGAGCTTCCAAGTGATTATAACCGCTAAAGAAAAAAGGCGACGGAAAATATCCTAAATGCACACCTTCCCCGATTCCAATTTGTCCTCCGTTGTAACTCAAAAACAGAGTTGGAGAAACAATATGGAATCTGCCGCCTCTTATACGCACATTAGACAACACTTTGCTAAACCAAAATATTCTTAATCGTAAGAATTTATTTGTCAATTTTATGACTTTACCTTTCATATCCATACTTCCTTATATACCATTTTATAGTTTTTTCAAGCCCACTCTCAAAACTTTCTTTAGGATTCCAATCCAAACACTTGCTTATTTTACTAGAATCTATCGCATAGCGTCTATCGTGTCCTGCTCTATCTTGCACAAATGCAATTTGGTTTTGGTAAGATTCTCTGCTTGACTTTGGCTTTAACATATCTAAAATAGCACAAATTTGTTTCGCAATCTGTATGTTGGTGCGCTCACAATTTCCACCGACATTAAAACTCTCACCAAAATAAGAGGAATGAAACACGCTATCAATTGCTCTGCAATGGTCTTCTACATAGAGCCAATCGCGGATATTTTGCCCATCACCATAAATTGGAATCTCCTTATTAGCCAAAGCATTACGGATAATCGTAGGAATCAGCTTCTCATCGTGCTGCTTTGGTCCATAGTTGTTAGAACAATTTGTGATAAAGGTCTTCAAGCCATAGGTATGATGATAACTTCTCACAAGCATATCACTTGAAGCCTTGGAAGCAGAGTAAGGCGAGTTTGGTGCGTAAGGGGTAGATTCACTAAAATATCCACTCTCCCCCAATGAGCCAAACACCTCATCGGTGCTAATATGATGAAAAATGCAATGCTCTTTATGCGCTTTTGGACGACTTGGCGCATCAAACCAGCTAAAATACGCATTATGAAGCAGATTAAAAGTGCCATTGACATTTGTCTCTACAAAAGCACTTGGGTTTTTTATAGAGTTATCCACGTGGGATTCCGCAGCAAAATGAATGACAAAATCTATTGCATAATGCGTAAAAATATCCTTAATAAAATCCTTATCACAAATATCACCCTTTTCAAAAATATAGTTTGGGTAGTTTTCCACGCCACTTAGATTCTGCAAATCTCCCGCATAAGTGAGCGAATCTACATTGATTAAACGATAATTTGGATACTTTTTTAAAAAATAAAGAATAAAATTACTCCCGATAAATCCCGCCCCACCAGTGATTAGGATATTTTTCATCACATACCCTCCAAAAGATTGCGGAGATAGCTTCCATAGCCACTTTTATCCAGAATTTGAGCTCTAGCTAAAAGCTTGTTTTTATTAATCCAGCCATTATAATAAGCGATTTCCTCTAAACACGCGATTTTATAGCCTTGCCGCAATTCAATCGTTTGCACAAATCCTGAAGCCTCCACTAAACTATCGTGTGTGCCGGTATCTAGCCACGCAAAGCCCCTTCCCAAAGCCTCCGAACAAAGTTTGCCCAACTCAAGATAAGTAATATTTACATCGGTAATTTCTAGCTCCCCACGCGCACTTGGCTTAAGTGATTTTGCTATCTCTATTGCTAAATTCGTATAAAAATACAATCCCGTAACAGCAAAATTGCTCTTTGGATTTTTAGGCTTCTCTTCTAGGCTTAATACATTTCCAAATTTATCAAATTCTGCCACACCAAAACGGCAAGGATCCTTCACGCGATAAGAAAAAATCGTAGCCATACCATTGTGTGCATTCCCTTTTGCCCTCAAAAGCATATCTGAAAAGCCCTGCCCATAAAAAATATTATCACCCAAAATCAAAGCTATGTCATCATTTTCCACGAAGGATTCTGCAAGAATCAAGCCTTGCGCTAAACCATCGGGGGATTCCTGTACGCAGTATTCAATCCGCATTCCTAGCCACTCTCCATTTCCAAAAATTTCTTTGAATCTTGGCGTATCCTTTGGGGTAGAAACGATTAAAACCTCTCTTATCTTAGCAAGCATAAGCACAGAGAGCGGATAATAAATCATTGGCTTATCATAAACGGGAAGCAGCTGCTTTGAAATTCCAAGCGTTGAGGGATAAAGCCTAGTCCCACTCCCACCTGCTAAAATAATGCCTTTCATTGATTTCTCCATTTGCCAATTCCCTGTTAAATTTGAATATTGTAACAAAAATTAAATAAATTTAAATGGAATCACAAATGAATCCTTGCACGCTTTTTATATAAAAGAATTACAACCACTTTGGGTTCGCGGTAAAGCTTACGAGCAGCCAAATTTTATAACTTGGAATCTCTAAGGATTGTTCAATTTTGTTACGAATAATGTCTATTTCACCAATGCTTATTTTCGCATTTGCATCGGTGATAAGAAGATTGACTTCAATCATAAAAAACCTTCCGCTTTTTGCCACATGCGTATCATAGTCCTCAAACCCATATTCTGCGCTTAAACTTTCCATTACCTCTGTGATTTTATCGTCTAGCTCCTTTGGAGCAACCATCATCAAATCTTTCAGATTCGCAAAAAAAATCTTTAAAGGAGAGAGAGCTAAAAACACGCACAGCAATACAAGCAAAATCGGGTCAATATAGCGCGTGAAAGCCATTTCTTGTTGTGGGTCCAACAATAATATCGCCCCAAAGGCAAGTAACGCACCAAAATAAAGCACGCAATCAATTTTCCATTCCACATTATCCACACCGATTAATTCAGAATCCAACCTCTTTGCATAAACGCGCGTATAAAGAAAAATCACAAAACACAACAAAAATGCACAAATCGTATAAGCCATTGCGCCATTGATTTGCAAGGTATAGCCACCGCTTAAAATATCATCAATCCCGCCAATGAGCGCATAAGCACACACAATAATCAAAATCAAGCTTTTAAAAAGATTCACCATTGGTTCAAAGCGCACATAACCATATTGAAACACATCATCGTCTTCACGATAAACAAAACGCGAGGTAATCACGCTTAATAACCCCAAACCCACCGAAATAAGCGCAATAATTCCATCAAAAACAATCGCCGCGCTTTTAAAGCTAAGCCCAAACCCGATTCCAAGAATCGCTAAAAGCAACGCACTATACATTGAGATTTTTAAAACAAACTGCTCCCGCTGATTGTTTGCTAGTAGTGGCTGCGCGGTTTGCAAGGGTTGCAAAAAGTTTTGACGCACTTTCTTGCCATAATTGCTCGTTGGGATTTTTAATTTCACTCATAAAACCTAAATAGAAAATTATCAAGATTATAACGCATTTTTACAGATTTTATTACGAAAAATCCAATAATGGAATCTTTAAAGGCAAGATTTTACATTATAGATTGCTTCGTCATTTGCTTTGCGCATTTCTCGTAAGGACGCAATGGCAAAGTATAATGTGTGCAAGGTGTGGATTGCCACGAATCGCGTTGCGATTCTTACAATGACGAATCCCACGCAATCATTGCGTTCCCCACCTCGTCATTGCGAGGTGTTAGCCGAAGCAATCCATAATACAGAATCTCGCCTTTGATGATTCTGCTTCAACTTAAAGTTATGGATTGCCACGAAGTCTTACGACTTCTCGCAATGACGGAGTAGCAGACGCTTTGGTTTTTTGTTATTGCGAGAGATTCACTAGAATCTCGTTGCGTGCGTTGCGCAAAGCTTCGCACCCGCTTTAGCGCAAATCCATAATCTTGCATAAAGCAACCTATACAATGGAATCTTTAAAATAAACAACATTATAGATTGCCACGATTCCTTCAGCGGAATCTCACAAAGACAAGACGGAAAATGCCCTATGGGATTCCGCCTTTAGGTTGCCACGAAAATTTTTAAAATTTTCGCGCACAGACAAACAGATTTTTCAAAGAAATTTTGCTACAATGCAAGCTTTTAAACTTCACAAAAGGAGAACATAATGCTAAAAGTTTCTACGCTTTTATCGGCTTCAGTTTTGTTGCTCACATTTGGTGCATTTACCGGTTGTGGGTCTAATTCTAAAGATTCTGCGGAATCCAATAACACTTCTAATATAAGTGAAAATTTAGCAGTTTTTGCAAATCAGCAAGGCAAGATTGATATTGCAGGAGGCACAGCGCATATCCCTGTAATGAAAAAGGCAGCAGAAGCGATTAGCCTAGCGAATCCTCAAATCATTATCAGCATTACAGGCGGTGGCACAGGTGCTGGAATCACAAAAGTTGGAGAAGGCTTGGTGCATATTGGCAACACGGGACGCGCACTCAAACCCCAAGAAATTGAAAAATATGGCTTAGTTTCTTTTCCTTTTGCAGTAGATGGCGTTGCCATTGCGGTGCATAAAGAAAATCCTATTACAAATTTAACAAAAGAACAAGCAAGTCAAATCTTTAGCGGTGCGATTAAAAATTGGAGTGAGCTAGGCGGAAGCGAGGGTGCAATTAACCTTTATGTCCGCGAAGATGGTAGCGGGACACGCGACACTTTTGAATCCAAAGGTTTGGACAAAGGCACAGAGATTACGCAAACCGCAAATGTTGTAAGCTCTAATGGGGCGATGAAAATTGCCATTGCACAAGATAAAAATGCGATTGGCTATGTTGGAATCGGACATTTAGACGATAGCATTAAAGGAGTCGCATTTGAAGGTGTTACACCAAACCAAGAAAACACCAAAGAAGGAACTTATCAAATCAGCCGCCTTCTCTATATGAATACAAAAGGTGAGCCACAAGGACTTACAAAGCTTTTTGTGGATTACATTTATTCTAGTGATGGCGCAGAGTTTATTGAACAATCTGGTTATATTCCACTTCCAAAATGAAACTTGTCGCGACTTTTGCGACAATCATAGCATTAACTGGGATCTGTCTGCTTTTTATCGTCATTGGCGGGTTTGGGCTGCAAACACTTGCGCTCAATCCTAGCTTGACGCTTACTTTTAGTTGGAATCCCAAAGCGAATGAATTTGGGATTTTAACGATGCTTGGAAATTCACTGATTCTAAGTTTTAGCACACTGCTTGTCGCATTCCCTTGTAGTTTAGGAATCGTCTGTGCGTTGATTTTGCCCAAAAAATCCAAAATAGGCAAGCTTTTACAAACCGCCCTAAGCTTTCTTATGCGTTTAATGGGTTCTATTCCTACCATTTTGTATGCCTTTGGTGCATTATTCTTGCTTGTACCACTCTTGCGGGAAGCCTTTGGAGGAAGCGGGAGGAATCTCCTTGCTTGTATCTGTGTTTTAAGTCTAGTTATCTTGCCTACAATGGTTTTACTTTTGGAATCTGGAATCAAAAAACCTTTTTATCATCAACATTTAAACGCCCTTGCGCTTGGAATGCGTGATTTTGAAACGCTTATCTTTGTTGTGATTCCAAAGGTAAAAAATGTCTTAATAGGAGCGTTTTTGCTAGGCTTTGGACGAGCCTTTGGCGATACAATGATTGCATTAATGCTCTCCTCTAATGCCTTAAATTTCGCTACTTCTCTTTTGGATCCTTTGCGCGTTTTAAGTGCGCATATTGCGCTCATTACTGCAAATGAAAGTGTTGGGGAGGCATACAATGCACTTTTTGTATCGGGCTTTTTGCTCATTGTCATTAACGCATTTTTAGCCCTTCTTGCGCGTGGAATCTTACAAAAAGATTCCAAAGCCCTTTAAGGATTCAAAATGCGGCGCAAGATCGCAAGTTTTCTCTATCTTTTAAGCCTTGTTGGCACGATTGGTGTCAGTTTAGCTGTATTATCCTTGCTTGTTTGGGTGTTTTGGCGCGGTTTTAATGCGCTAGATTCGCAACTTTTCTTTGGTTCTACCGCACCCTTATTAGCAATCCTTGGACAAGCTGCGGTGTTTAATGGAATCCTTCCTGCAATCGTTGGGACTTTTTGGCTTGTAGTTTTAAGTCTTTTACTTGCGATTGCGCCGGGAATTGGCTGTGGAATCTATCTAAGCTTCTATGCCTCACCCTCCCAAAAGTGGTTTTTAAATGCAATGGTAGATATTCTTGCTGGGATTCCGTCCGTGATTATGGGACTATTTGGATTTTTAAGTATTTTATGGCTAAAAAATCACTTTTTGCCCAATGCAAATAGCTGCCTCTTACTCGCTGCTTGTTGCCTTGCTTTGCTTGTTTTGCCTACACTCATTGCCACAACCAAAGAGGCACTTTTATCCGTTCCAAACGACTTAATACTCAATGCAAGTGCGCTAGGATTAAAAAAAGGAGCGATTCTGTGGCATTTCTTACTGCCCGAAGCAAGAAATGGAATCCTAAGTGGCGCAATCTTAGCACTAGGGAGGGTTGCAGAGGATACGGCGGTGGTAATGTTTGTCGGTGCGGTTGCAAACGCAGGATTACCCAATGGGCTTTGGGGTAAATTTGAATCTCTGTCATTTTATATCTATTACAATTCCCAAAACTATCAAACACAATTAGAGTTGCAAAACGCAATGGGAGCGAGTTTGGTTTTACTTTTGCTTTGTGGGTTTTTGTTGCTTTTGGGTGCATTTTTAAAAGGAATCTCAAAAAGGGGGTTGCGTGTCTTTAAGTCTTAAAATCAATCATCTTGGTGTGCGTTTTGGGCAAAAACAGATTTTTTCTCATCTTAATTTAGAAATCCAACAATATGGAATCTTTACGCTTTTGGGTTCTTCTGGTTGCGGCAAAAGCACTTTTTTACGCTGCATTAATCGGCTTTGCGAGGAAATGGGCGGAGAGGTTTTAGGTGAAATTTATGTAAATTTAGAATCTAATTCTCTTGTAGAGATTCAAAGTCTTCCGCTAGAGATTTTGCGCAAAAATATCGGTATGCTTTTTCAAGCTCCCCAACCCTTTAACCTAAGCATTGAAAAAAACTTGAGTTTGCCACTTTCTCTCTTGACAAACCTAGATAAAACTGCCATAGAGGCTAAAATCTGCGAATCTTTAAAGCAAGTGGGGCTTTGGGATTCTTTAAAGAATCGTTTGAAAGAAAACGCATTGCGCCTCTCTGGTGGGGAGCAACAAAGACTACTTTTAGCTAGAATCCTAAGCTTAAGCCCAAAGATTCTGCTTTTGGACGAACCAACAAGTGCGCTAGATTTGCATTCCCAAAGAGTGATTGAGGATTTGCTGCTTGAAATTGCCAAAACACATACATTAATAATGGTTTCACACAACATTGACCAAGCTTTAAGAATCGCGGATTCTTTAGCTATTATGCAAATCCAAGAGGGCGGAAGTCAAATCATCAAAGTGCCAAAAGATAGAGAGGTGCTAGAGGCTCATTTGAATCGCTAGGAGTCAATCCCCCTCTTTACAGCAACACAAGGACAAAGTGGAATCCTTAAAGAAGTTCAACATTATAGATTACCGCGAGATTCTTACGAATCTCTCGCAAGGACGAGGTAGTGGAATCGCAATGTATGCCCTCGCAGTCATTGTGTCTCCCACTTCTGTCATTGCGAACAAAGCGAAGCAATCCATAATTATACAAAAAAGATAAATCAATCAATAAAATTGTATTGCCTGTATTCTCAAGGACACAAATAGTAAAATTATAAACAATTCAAAGTTGTGGATTGCCACGATTCCCTGCGGAATCTCGCAAATAATACCAATACTGCATCATTGTGAAAATTTGAAAAATTTTCGCGACAATCTATAAATCAAGGAAATTTTTGAGATTCCATCACTGAGTCGTTATTAATTTAATTATAGACTTATAAGCATAAGCGAACCACTTTGTTAGGTTTAATTGCAAAATGCAGAATCACAAGCGCGATTCTGCAACCTTTAACGCGTTGGAAAAATTATTTAACCTCTTTGACAAACGCATCTCTGTTGATTTTTTCACGAATGTCGGCAAGCTTACTTTGAGCCTCTTGCTTAGTAGCGTAAGGACCAATTAATAGGCGATTATTATCGCCTGATTTTTGCATACGATAGTTGAATTTG
>JALEPE010000107.1 GCA_022766795.1 Helicobacter sp. | reverse complement strand
ATTTGCCATAAGGCAACCAACAAAACTATTAAAGGGATTTAAATTGCCCTTTGGCTCCAAATTAAATTTCCACGATACTTTTTGTATTTCAGAACCTCCATAAAAAGCAAGTGGGATTCCATAAGTTTGACATTTTTTCTCTACCTTTTCCCAATCAATTTTGATAGGATATTTTGTAGGGTGTATTTCTATTTGGTTATCACGACAAGTCTCCCAAAAATCATCTTTTTGCTTAGGAAGTAAGATTCCATTCGTGATGATCCAGATTCCACTTTTTGGAAAATATTTTCGTAAAATTATCAAAAACTCATTGATTTGTGGGTGCAATAATGGCTCTCCACCCATTAGTTCAAAATGCCCGACAAGCCCATCTGTGAGTTTAGCTAGATGTTTAACTTCTCTTTCAAACTCTTTAATATCGTAGAATTTCGCATCTGCGTGTTGAGAAAAGACAGAACAACCAAAGCAATTTAAATTACAATGCTCCACTAAAGAAAATTGTAACATAGATAAAAATGCTTGTGGCGTTAGTTTTGCGGTGATATTTGCTAAGTAGTTGTGTGCATTAATGACTTGCGTAAGAGTTTGCTGTAGTTGTATGTTTTGAGATTCTAACTCTGCAAGTTTTTGCTGAATCTGTGGGGGGGGGTATTTTGCATTGATTAGCCTTTTAGTAAAATAACGTTTTAATTATATCTCTTTTGAATGCTAAATGTAAAGAATTAATGGCATTTTTTTGTTGTCAATATTTTGAAAATTAATGCTGTTGTTATTGCGAGAAAAGCTTTAGCTTTTCGTAGCGTGCAAATGCGTAGCATTTTCACCCGCTTCAGCGCAAATCTATAATGTGGAATCTCACTAGTAAAGATTCCATTGTTATATTTTCTATATGCTAGATTATGGATTGCTTCACTTCGTTCGCAATGACGGAGGGGTAAGCGTGCTAGGGGTTGGGGGTTTAAGTGAGTAAGGGGGACGCTTCACAAGTAGAATCCCTTGCCCCATTAGAAAAAATAAAGGTTTAGGATTCTTTTTAGTTTCTTTAAGATTCTATTGCAAAAGTTTCTTTTATAAAAAAGAAAAGTTTAGATTTTTTTGAGTTTATTTAACAATTCCATTATTTTTAATGGCTTTGCATTAAATCATTCAAACTTTGCTTTGGATTCTTACCATTCATAATGAGTGCAACTTCTTTTGCAATGGGTGTATAAATATTATGTTTTTGACCTAGAGAATAAATCTCTTCAGAAGTCTTAACTCCCTCTGCAACTTCCCCAATTTCTTCTAAAATTGTTGGTAAAGTTTTTCCCAAAGCCAATCCGATTCCTACACGAAAGTTACGCGAAAGCGTGGAGTTAGCAGTTAAAAATAAATCTCCTGCTCCCGATAATCCTAAAAATGTGGAATCCTGTGCGCCAAAGTATTTGCCAAAACGCGTCATTTCCACTAATCCTCTAGCTACCAAAGACGCACGCGCATTGTTGCCTAAGCCCATTCCCTCGCAGATTCCGCTTGCAATCGCAATGACATTTTTATACGCACCGCCTATTTCACCCCCTATAATATCCTCACAAGCGTAAGGTTTAATGAAGCTTGGAAACAATGGTAACCATTCTTTTGCATTCTCTAATTGGTTGGTGTGGATATTTAAGGCACAAGGCAATGAGGCTTGGACTTCTTTAGCAAAACTCGGTCCTGCTAGAAAACATAAATGCGCATTTGGATACAAGGATTCAAAAATTTCACTAACAAATTGTCCTTGTGCAATTCCTTTAGAGGCGACAAGAATCTTCGCTTCTTTTGGTAAAGGTGTGGTGGTAAGCCACGCGTGTAGCGCAGAGCTTGCAATGGCAACAATAAAGAAGTCGCTATCTTGCGCTTCTTGAGGAGTGATTTGCGATTTTGTTTCTAAATTTTTACGAGAGACAATATAGCAATCATTTGCTTGACTAAAAGCAAAATGCAAAGCCTTCCCCCAAGCACCTCCGCCAAATACACTTATCTTGGGCATTTCAATCCTTATAAAATGAAAGTTTGATTTTGGAATCACAATTTTAGTAAAAATATATTAAAATTTTACTTCGCTAAAATCAAAAACAAAAGAGTTTTAATGTCCCTACAAAATTTAAAAGAACGTTTAAATGGTTTGAATCTTTCTCCTGCATTTGGTTTGGTTATTAAAGTGGAGCAAGGATTTTTATCTGCT
This sequence comes from Helicobacter sp., assembly GCA_022766795.1. Lineage (GTDB taxonomy): Bacteria > Campylobacterota > Campylobacteria > Campylobacterales > Helicobacteraceae > Helicobacter_D. The sequence goes on along the minus strand of JALEPE010000107.1, from coordinate 6,682 downwards.
AGTGGATTAGTTCCACATATTGGCGATATTGTTCGCATTATAGGAGAAGATAATAGCGCAATGGGTATGGTAACAGCCCTAGAAAAAGATAATTTTAAAATTACACCTTTTTCTTTCATTGAAGGAATGAAAGTGGGCGATAAAGTTTATTTGAATACGCGCGGATTACAGATTCCTATTGGACCTGAATTGCTTGGAAGAGTGATTAATCCATTAGGAGAACCCATAGACAATAAAGGCATATTAAAAGCCGAGGGAGCAATGCCTATTATTCGTCCTCCTATTGCGGCAATGCAGCGCGGAATGATTAATGAGGTTTTTAGTGTAGGCGTGAAAAGCATTGATGGGCTATTAACTTGCGGCAAGGGGCAAAAACTCGGAATCTTTGCGGGGAGTGGGGTTGGAAAATCTACTTTAATGGGAATGATTGTACGTGGCGCAAGTGCAAAGATTAAAGTGATTGCTTTGATTGGGGAGCGGGGTAGGGAAGTGCCGGAGTTTGTAGAGAAAAATTTAGAGGGGGATTTGACAAACACGGTGCTTATAGTTGCTACAAGCGATGATTCTCCTTTGATGAGAAAATATGGAGCGTTTGCTGCAATGAGTGTGGCAGAATATTTCAAGGCTAAAGGAGAAGATGTTTTATTTATGATGGATTCTGTAACGCGTTTTGCTATGGCGCAAAGAGAGATTGGATTGGCACTAGGAGAGCCACCAACAAGCAAGGGTTATCCGCCCTCTGTCTTAACACTTTTACCCCAATTAATGGAGAGAGCGGGTAAAGAGGAGGGGAGTGGTTCTATTACGGCATATTTCACAGTGCTAGTAGAGGGTGATGATATGAGTGATCCTATTGCAGACCAAAGTCGAAGTATTTTGGACGGACATATTGTGCTAGATCGTTCCTTAACGGATTTTGGAATCTATCCACCGATTAATGTTTTAAACTCTGCTTCAAGGCTTATGGGAGATGTCGCAACAAAGGAACATATTGCAGCAGCAAGAAAGTTCCGCAGACTCTACTCAATGCTAAAAGAAAATGAAGTGCTAATTAGAATCGGGGCGTATCAAGCAGGAAGCGATAAGGATTTAGATGAAGCCATTGCAAAAAAAAGTGGAATGGAGGAGTATTTGAAACAAGATTATGATGTGAGTTTAAGCTACGAAGAGAGCGTTAAACTGCTTGTTGCGCTTATGGCATAAGAAAAAAAGTAACATAATATTTAGAAACATAAGTAAAAAAATGTTTTACAAAAAGGAATCAAAAAAGTTTTATTTTTTTTAAGTAATTCGTTGTATAATGCGAGGATTATTTTTATAATTTAAGGAGAAAAATATGGCTGGTTATATTGAATTAACAGAGCAAAATTTTGAAGAAACAATCAAAGAAGGCGTTGTAATGGTAGATTTTTGGGCGCCTTGGTGCGGTCCTTGCAGAATGATTGCTCCCGTGATTGATAAACTTGCGGCAGATTATGCAGGAAAAGCAAAAATTTGCAAAGTGAATACTGATGAGCAACAAGAGTTAGCTTCTAAGTTTGGGATTCGTTCCATTCCTACAATTTATTTTTTCAAAAATGGCGAAAAAGTTGATGAAATGATTGGAGCCGCAAGCGAGCAAACGTTTAAAGATAAAATTGATGGCTTGCTATAACCATAGCGGGTTTCTAAAATTTGGAGTAAAAGGGGTAGCATGAAGGGTTGCTGCCCTAAATTGCCTATCGCATTTATCATTATTTTTGCGGTGGGTGCATTTATATACTATCAATATTCTTTCACATCTACTGCAAAAATTGATTTTAGTAAAGATTCTTTTTATGTTGTTGTGGAGAATGGAGTTAGTCTGTTTGCTCCAGAAAATTCACGTTATAAGATTTGTTTTTACAGTTCTTTTGTGCAAGAGCATTTAGATTTTTTAGAAAAAAATATTGGTATGATTCCGCTTATAGCAGTGGATTTTTATCAACAAAGGAATTTTTCTACACAAAATATAAAAGAAATTAGAATCGCTAGTGCTTTGATGTTAAAGTTAATTCATGCCTTTAATATCAAAGCATTACCACAATGCTATGTAATAAAACAAGATTCCAAATATCCTATGCAATATATGCATTTAAAAGATTTTGGTTTTTATAAAGTTATTAATTTCAAAGAAAATGTAAAGGAGCAATGATGTTAGAGTTAGCGATTATTGGTGGTGGTCCTGCTGGGCTAAGTGCCGGATTGTATGCAACAAGAGGTGGCTTAAAAGATGTTGTAATGTTTGAAAAAGGTATGCCCGGAGGGCAAATCACTTCAAGCAGTGAAATGGAGAATTATCCGGGTGTTGCAGAAGTTAAAAGTGGATTTGATTTTATGATGCCTTGGCAAGAGCAGTGTTTCCGCTTTGGTTTAAAACACGAAATGAAAGAGGTTGTGTGTATAAAAAAAGTCGGCAATCACTTTAGTATTATGCTAAGCGATAATACGGAAGTGGAATCTAAAGCGGTTATTGTTGCAACAGGTGGAAGCCCTAAAAAATCTGGCGTTAAAGGTGAAGATGTATTTTGGGGCAAGGGCGTGAGTTCTTGTGCAACTTGCGATGGATTTTTTTATAAGGGTAAAGAAGTTGCGATTCTAGGTGGTGGCGATTCTGCTATTGAAGAGGCAATTTATTTAGCAAAAATTTGCTCTAAAGTATCTGTAATTCACCGCAGAAACGCTTTCCGCGCTTCACCAATTACAGTTGAGAGAGCAAAGGCAGTTCCAAATATTGAGTTTCTAACTCCTTATGGTATTGAGGAGATTGTAGGAAATGAGAAAGATGGAGTTTCGGGATTGCGCTTAAAGCATTTAGAAAGCGGAGAGGAGAAGTCTATTGCGATTGCTTGCTTATTCGTATTAATTGGCTATCAAGTAAATAATACTGTACTAAAGCAAGAGAATGGTAGTTCTATTTGTGCGCTTAGCGAGTTTGGCGAAGCAATTGTGAATCTCAAAATGGAGACAAATGTTCCCGGATTATTTGTAGCGGGGGATTTACGCTTAGATGCGCCAAAACAAGTCGTTTGTGCAGCAGCAGATGGTGCGACAGCGGCACTGGGTGCAATTGAATATATTGAACATCATAAATAAGGATTTAAAATGCTTGGAATTGGGGTTTTTGGTGCTGGTGGGCGCATTGGACAATTAGTTGTTGATTTAGCGCATAAAAGCGATGTTGTGAAGTTGGAATCTGTATTTGTGCGTAAGATTTTGGATTTTTCCATTGATCCGGGTGTTTTAATCACAAAAGATTTAAAAGTATTTTTAGATAGCGCAGATGTGATTATTGACTTCACGACTGCAGAAGGCACAAATATGCTCTTAGAAGTGGCACTAGAGAATCCAAAACCTATTGTGATTGGCACAACCGGATTAGAAGAACACCATAAGAATCTTATTAAGGAAGCGTCCAAGAAAATGCCAATTTTGTATGCAAGCAATATGTCGTTAGGCGTAGCAGTTTTAAATAAGGTGGTTAATCTTGTGGCAAGCACTTTGCGCGATTTTGATATTGAAATTGTAGAAACACATCACCACCATAAAAAAGATTCGCCAAGCGGGACAGCATTGACGTTAGCACAAACCTGCGCACAAGCTAGGGGTTTAGAGTTAGATAAAGTGCGCAAAAGTGGTAGAAACGGCAATATTGGAGAGCGCGAAAAAGATGAAATTGGCGTAATGGCATTACGCGGTGGTGATGTTGCCGGAATCCATAATGTGGGATTCTATGGAAATGGTGAATATTTGGAGCTAATTCACACAGCAACTTCGCGCATCACTTTTGCGCAAGGCGCAATCAAGGCTGCATTATGGCTGCAAAATCAGCCTAACGGATTGTATAGTATTGAAGACGCATTGGGGTTGTAGTAGTGAAAAAGCAAAATCTTAACGCAAGGGATTGGAATGAGGAATGTGCGGTGGTTGGTGTGTATAACGCGCAAAATGCTGCGAGTTTAGCCTACTATTCTTTATTTTCAATGCAGCATAGGGGGCAGGAAGCCTCTGGAATCGCAACAAGCAATGGTGAGAACATTGCTGTAATCAAACATAGTGGTTTGGTTACAGAAGTATTTTGCGATGAAACCCTTAATAAGCTAAAAGGTTTTAGCGCGGTAGGACATAATCGTTATTCTACTGCAGGTAGTGATTCTATGGCAGATACACAGCCTATTTTCGCGCGTTATGATTTGGGAGAGATTGCTATTGTCCATAATGGAAATTTGACAAATGCACGCAAAATCCGCGATTCTTTAATTAAAGAGGGGGCGATTTTTCAAAGTCGTATGGATACAGAGACACTAATCCATTTAATTGCAAAGGCAAAGCAAGAAAATTTGACAGATAGAATCAAAGAAGCGGTGTGTCAGTTGGAGGGCGCATTTTGCTTTGTTATTTTGAGTCGTAAAAAAATGTTTGTGATTCGTGATAGGCACGGATTCCGACCTTTAAGTCTCGGAGAAATTACAAATCCTGATGGTTCTAAAGGCTATATTGTTGCAAGTGAGACTTGTGCCTTTGATTTGGTGGGTGCGAAGTTTGTGCGCGATGTGGAACCCGGTGAAATGTTGGTATTTTCTAAGGATTCTATGCAGTCTTACAATATTATGTCTAGAAATCCCCATCCTTGTGTTTTTGAATATATTTATTTTGCACGTCCAGATAGTCGTGTGTTTGGACGACTTGTTTATGAGATTCGTAAAAATATGGGGCGGGAATTAGCTAAAGAAAATCCTGTAGAGGCAGATTTAGTGATTCCTGTGCCCGATAGTGGCGTGGCGGCTGCGTTAGGGTATTCACAAGAAAGTGGGATTCCGTTTGAATTGGGTATTATCCGTAATCACTATGTGGGACGCACTTTTATTGAGCCAACGCAACAGATTCGGGAATTAAAGGTGCGCTTGAAGCTTAATCCTATTCGAGAATTAATAGAGGACAAGCGTGTGGTTGTGATTGATGATTCTATTGTGCGTGGGACAACAAGTCGCCAGATTGTAAAAATATTGCGCGATTGTGGTGCTAAAGAAATCCATATGAAAATCTCTTCTCCACCGACAATTTCTCCTTGTTTCTATGGTGTAGATACGCCTAATAAAGAGGAATTGATTAGTGCAAAAATGAATGAGCAAGAAGTGTGTAAATTTATTGGCGCAGATTCTTTAGCATACCTTTCTTTAGAGGGCTTAAAACGGAGTATAGGTATAGAAAACTATCAGTATTGTCAAGCCTGTTTTGATGGAAAATATTTGTAAATAGGACATAAAGTGAAGCAAATGCTAACATTTGGACGTTATTGTAAGCGCCGTTTTGGGCAGAGGGTGCGTAAAGTGCCAATAGCTCTTGCAGGTTTTACTTGCCCAAATATTGATGGTTCAGTGGCGCGTGGCGGTTGTATTTTTTGTAAAAATGAAAGCTTTTCGCCTACTTTGGATAAAGAACCTAGAGTTGCGCTAAAGATGAATCCAAAAATGACTGAAAATCCATTGTTGGAAATGCAACTTAAGCAGTTACAGAGTCAATACGATTGGCAGAGTGAGTTTCATCGCAATAAGTTTGGTGTAGAAAAATATATGATTTATTTTCAATCTTTCACAAACACTTATGCGCCTTTTGATACACTTCAAAAACTCTATACAAAGGCATTGAACTTGCCAAATGTGGTAGGAATATCTATTGGCACACGCACGGATTCTGTGGATTTGAAATTGCTGGATTTTCTAGCGGAATTAGCACAAAGAAAAGGGCAGGAGATTTGGGTAGAGTATGGAATTCAATCTGTGTATGATGAAACTTTACAATTTATTAATCGCGGACACGGCACAGAAAATATGGAATCCATTATTCAAGCAACAAAAGAGCGCGGTTTAAAAGTGTGTTCGCATATCATTTATGGACTACCTAATGAAAGTAAGGAAATGATGTTGCATAGTTTAGAATCCGTTATTCAGTGGGGGAGTGATGGAATCAAGATTCACCCGCTTTATATTATTGAAAAAACAATCTTGGCAAATCTTTATGAAAAAGGCAAGTATAAGCCCATCTCTTTAGGGGATTATATTGATTTGATTGTAGAATCTTTAAAGAGGATTCCGCAAAATATCGTTATTCACCGCGTAAGTGCAGGTGTGCGCAATGATACACTTCTTGCGCCCAAATGGTGTTTTGATAAAAATATTCAAATGCGTGCGATTCGCGATGCGTTGCGTGAAGCCGGGATTGAGTATTGATTAGAATCTTGATTGAATTTTTATCCGCATCCACACTTTTTGCTTTTAAACGCAACAACTCATCTCTAGCAATGAGTGCTGAAAGTGTGATATTTTGCTGAATATAGTTTAAGCTCATCGCGCCTAAGAGTAGCTTTTGTGTAGAATCCTCTAGCATATTTTCTAAAAGCATAGAATCCACTTTAAAGGCAGTATCCCCTAAATTGTATCGTATCTTTTCTTTAATGCGCTCGGATTCTCTAGCAAGCGCAGTGCCAAACTCTTTTTTTACTAAATCCTTACTTAACACTTCTTGCGTGATTCCATTTAATGCGCTTGCCTTTTGCCATTTTTCTGTTAAAATCCAATAATTTAATGTGCGCACAGGAATTTCAAATCGCTTTGCAACCTCTTTAGAATCCTCATTGTGTGTCTCATAATATGCTTTGATTAAA
>JALEPE010000104.1 GCA_022766795.1 Helicobacter sp. | reverse complement strand
GCAAAATCCTAAGGTATTATTAATTGATGATTTAATTGCCACAGGTGGCACGGCAATTGCCGGGGCAAATCTCATCAAACAAGCAGGCGCAAACTGCGTAGAATCCTGCTTCATCATCAATCTGCAAGATTTGCAAGGGGCGGAATTATTGCGAAAAATTACTCCCGTTTATACATTATTAGATATATAACATATGCCGACATTGCTTAGAGTAGATGGATTTAAATTTTTCTTTTATGCAAACGAGCACGTCCCCAAGCATATTCACGTCATCAAAAACGAGAGTTTTGCTAAAATTTCTTTAGAGGATTTTAGCGTGTATTATAGTAGTTTAAAGAATAAAGATTTGTTCTTTGCTTTAGAGATAATCAAAACACATAAAGCCGAATTTGAAAGGAGATGGAATGAATTTTTCTGTTAAAGGGAAAAAGGTAAGATTTGTAGATAATTTATTGATTGTAGAATTACAAGACGGCAGAATCATTGGCACGCCTATTTCTTGGTATAAAGAATTAGAAAATGCAAGTATTGCTACATTAAACCACTACCATTTCATCTGTGATGATACTGGGATTGAGTGGGACGAACTAGACTATCATCTTAGTATTCTTTCTATGTTAGAACATTAAGACAAAGATTGCTTAAGTTGAAGCCATACCTTTCAAAGAGGTTGAACTTCTGCAATGCCCTTATTAACGACTTTTCACTTTATGTGTTGCAAAATGACATCACACATTTGCGCTGTCGCGTCAATGGCGCATTCTTTTTGCAGGTTTGCGCTAATCTTGCTAATGTTGCCCTCTAATAATTCCAAGCTATCCCATAACACATCACAAAACAAATCCTCCTCCAAGCATAAAAACCCAAGCCCCTTTTGTGCAATGAAATGCGCATTGTAATATTGATGATTCCCCGCTGCATAGGGATAAGGGACAAAGAGTGCGGGCAAGCCATTGGCGCACAACTCCCATAGCGAGCTAGCTCCAGCCCGACACACTGCGAAATCACATAGCGCGTAAATCTCCGCCATACTTTTGCTAAAGCCAAACACCACCACATCAACCCCGCTAAACTCCCCAATTTCTACGCATTGCACGCGATTTTCTAGGGATTCCGCATCTTGCCCACTGCCAACACCCTTTACAGATTCCACTCCCGCTTTAGAATCTTGCTTCCCTTCCGTCATTGCAAACGCAGTCTTAGAACTCCCCACTTCCGTCATTGCGAACGGAGCGTTAGCGGAGTGTGGCAATCCATTAATCAATACAGCTTTAGAATCCACCGCTTCAGATTCCATCTCTTTAAGTAATTCCCAATTTTCCCGTAGAATCCCAACCTTAAGCCCGTCGTTTAAAAACTCTAAAACCACGCGCCTAAAGTCCGCTTTGCCGCTTTGACATAGCACCTTGATTCCGCGATTCTTTAATTCTGTGCCCATACTAAGCGCGAAGTTATTGATCGCACGCGCCCCTTGCGAACCGCCCATAAACAAGATTGTTTGCACACTCTCTCGCACCCGCGCATTCCTAAAAACTCCCTCTAGCACAGGATAAAATTTAATGGGCGAATTCTCTAAGTAAGAGGAGAAAAACAGCATAGCAAAGGGCTTTAAAATCTTATTTAGCCGACCAATCCGTGCGTTTTGCTCGTGGATAATAAGTGGAATCCCAAGCAGCTTAGCTCCAAATGCCGCCGGTGCCGCAGAATATCCCCCTACCGACAACACAAAATCAGGCTTGAACTCTCTTAGGATTTCAAATGCCTTTTTTAAAGCGCGTCCTTGTTGCCAAAGTGCCGACACCCTACTAAAACCCCGTTGATTCACTACGCCGCAGCTATCCAAAAACCATTTTTGATGAAATTTCTCCTCCTTTGCAAAATACAATTGATCTTGCCCACGCGTAGAGCCGACAAAGCCGCAAGTAATTTCACGCCGATTAAACTCCTCTAAAAATGCCTTAGCAACACTCAAATGCCCACCAGTTCCACCACCTGTAATCACCACGCGCATATTATTTCCTTGAAACTAAAAATCATAAAATTATACCATACCCATTAAGCCGCATTGTAAGCCTTCATTGAATCTTGGATATAATGCCGCGTAAGGAGTAAAAATGCAAGACGAAAATATACAATGCCCAAAATGTGGAGAAAAAATCAATGTGCAATCCCTTGTGTATCACCAAATTAAAGCAAAGATTCTACAAGAGAATTTAGAGATAAAACAGAAGTTTGAAGCCCAAATGGAGCAAAAACAGAATGCCTATGAAAAAGCCCTTAAGGAACTCAATGCACAAAAAGCGAGCATAGAGGAGCGTATTATAAGCGCAACAAAGGAATCCCTAAAGCAAGAACGTGCAAAATTACAAGAAACAATGCGACAGGAAGTTACCCAAGAATATAGTGCGGCAATAGAGAATTTACAAAAAGAGCTGAATATAAAATCCGAGCAGGTTAAGGAACTCAATGCCAGTAAAGTAGAAATTGATAGGTTAAAACGAGAAAAGGACGAAATAGAATCGCGTATCAAAGCGCAAGAACAAGAACGATTAAGCAAGGAAATGACACTCTTTAAAGAGAAATTCCAAAAGGAAGTGGAGGATAAAAACGCAATGCGATTCCGCGAGAAAGAACAGCAACTAGAATCGCTAAAGATTCAGATTGAGGAAATGAAGCGCAAAGCAGAGCTAACCTCCCAACAACTACAAGGCGAAGTGCAGGAACTTGCCATTGAGGAGTATTTAAAGGCGCAGTTTGCGCTTGATGAGATTGTGGAGATTAAGAAAGGCGCAAGCGGTGCAGATTGTTTGCAGATTGTGCATACAAGAGAGATTCCAAATTGCGGGCAAATTTATTACGAAAGCAAACGCACGAAGGCATTTAGCAAAGAATGGATTGAAAAGCTTAAAAACGATATGCGCCAAAAGGGTGTAGAAGTGGGAGTTATCGTTACAGAGACAATGCCTATTGGAATGGAGCGA
>JALEPE010000103.1 GCA_022766795.1 Helicobacter sp. | reverse complement strand
TTCCTAAGCTTTTGATTCCAACTTACATTTGCAGTCTGCCAATTTACTTTAAGCGGGTCTGTGTTATGCTCTTTTGCATATTGTTGAATCGCAGAGACGATTTGCGCTGTGCGTATCGTTCACCCCTCCTCACTATCCCAAAGCCTTTTGCGATTCTTGATTTTCTGCTTGATTTTGATTGTTTTGCATAGACAAAAGCGTATCAAAGGAAGCTGTATTCTCTTGCTGCTTTTGCGCTGTTTGGTATGCAAGAGAAACTTCTCTCGCATAAGAATTTGTGCTAATTTGCATAGGAATCCTTTACTTAAATATAAATACTTGCACTCATTGTGGCATAGTTGCTATCTGCACCCAATGCGATTCCACAGCTTAAAACACTTATCAATGCAAGACTTAAAAATTTTCTTGTCATTTTAACTCTTTAAATAAGAGTTGTAGAATCTTAAGCAAAAATTATGCCGATATTAAAGATTGTATCGCAAACGCTTCAGTGAGATTCTATATTATAGATTGCTTCGTCATTCACTGCGTTCATTCCTCGCAATGACGAGGTGGTAGAATCGCAAAGGTTGCTTTATCGTCATTGCGAGGCGTTAGCCGAAGCGCACAATCCGCAAGGATTTTGCCCACACTTGCAAATCCATAATGCAAATTTACCTTGAGAGATTCCATTGCAGAATCAAGGGTTGATGAGATTATAGATTGCCACGAGATTTTAACAAATCTCTCGCAATGACGAGGTGGAATCTTAAGGAAGTGCATTATTATAGATTTGCAGCTCAAAGTGGGTAATTTGCTATTCGCAAATGCACACCACGAAGTTGTGCCAACTTCTCGCAATGATGCAGTAGTCAATATTTCCTTATGCTAGATTATAGATTTGCAAGTGTAGGTCGGTTGCTTTCGCAACAGACGCTTCACTTCGTTCGCAATAACGGAAGTGGGGGACGCAAGGACGCGGGGTTCTCCCGCATAATACTTTAATACTTATTTAATCTTTGCTAAAATCCCATTGAAAGTTGCGCTTCCTCGCATAATCGCATTGCATTTGGTGTCATCAAGCTTGTAATAACCGCCTAAATCTACTTTTTTGCCTTGTGCGCTTAAATATTCTTGGTGAATCTTGCTTTCGTTTGCGCTTAGTTCCTCCGCGATTCCTTTAAAGAATCCTTGCAATGCAGAATCGCTGTTATCCTTTGCTAGAGCATTTGCCCAATAAAGTGCAAGATAAAAATGGCTTGTGCGGTTGTCGTCTTCGCCTACTTTGCGTGAAGGGGCTTTGTTGTTGTTTAACCATTCTCCAATCGCGCTATCAAGGCTATTTGCTAGAATCTGTGCTTCTTTTTTGCCTGTTTTTTGTGCGTAGAATTCCAAACTTGCTTGGAGTGCTAAAAACTCTCCCAAGCTATCCCAGCGCAAATGGTTTTCCTCCACGAGTTGTTCCACTTGTTTTGGCGCACTTCCACCCGCACCGGTTTCAAACATAGAGCCACCATTAAGCATTGGCACGACAGAAAGCATTTTTGCGCTTGTGCCAAGCTCCAAAATCGGGAATAAATCAGTTAAGTAGTCGCGCAAAACATTTCCACTAATCGAAATCGCATCTTTCCCAGCGCGGATTAGTTTTAGGGATTCCAAACACGCTTCTTTTGGAGGTAGAATCGCAATGTCCTTGCCTTTTTCTTTCAACCGCGCCTCTACCAAGTCTATCATAATCTTATTGCTTGGGCGTTTGGAATCTAACCAGAAAATCGCCTTGCTACCTGTTAAATCTGCGCGTTGTATCCCTAAATCAATCCAATTTTGCACCGCTTCAAATTTCGCCTCATTTGCGCGGTAAATATCGCCTTTTTCTACTTTGTGTTCTAGCAGAATCGCACCTTTTTCATTGACAATTCTAAAGATTCCATCTTCTTTGGCAATAAATGTTTTATCGTGTGAGCCATATTCTTGCGCTTTTTTAGCCATTAAGCCGACATTGGAGACGCTCCCTAGTGTGCTAGGGTTGAGTGTGCCATTTTTTTGTAAATCCTCAATCACTGCTTCATAGATTGTCGCGTAAGTTTTATCCGGAATCAAGGCGTTTGTGTCGCATTCTTTACCCTCTTTATCCCACAATCTTGCGCCATTTTTAAGCATTGCAGGCATTGACGCATCTACAATCACATCACTTGGAATGTGTAAATTTGTGATTCCTTTATCAGAATTTACCATAGAAAGTGGCGCACTTTTGGCAAGAATTTCATTGTATTTTGCTAGAATCTCTTGCTTTTTGGGGCTATTTTCTATTTTTGTTAGCAATTCATTCACACCATTGTTAGCATTCACGCCTAGTCGCGTAAGCTCCTCGCTAAAGGAATCAAAAAGCTCTTTAAAATACACTTTCACCGCGTGTCCAAAAATCACAGGATCGCTCACTTTCATCATCGTAGCTTTTAAATGGAGAGAAAGTAGGATATTTTCTTTTTTGCACACTTCAATTTGCTCGGCATAAAATTTATCCAAAGCCTTTGCGCTCATAAAAGTAGCGTCTAAAATTTCGTTTTTGTCTAGCTTTAGATTGTCCTTTAGCACTTCTGTGCCATTGCTTCCAACAAACTCAATTCTTGCTTTTGTGGAATCTTGAATCAAAACTGCTTTTTCATTATCAAAGAAATCACCACTTGCCATATAAGAAACGCGTGTTTTAGAGGCTTTGTTAAACTCTACGACACGATAAGGATTCTTTTTTGCATATTCTTTCACGGCTTTGGTGCAGCGGCGGTCAGAGTTTCCTTGTCTAAGCACGGGATTGACGGCAGAACCTAGCACTTTTTGATATTTTTCTTTAATGGTTTTTTCCTCCGCATTGCTTGGCTCATCGGGAAAATTTGGAATCGCAAAGCCTTTGTCTTGCAATTCTTTAATCGTTGCCTTGAGTTGTGGGATAGAGGCAGAAATATTGGGCGTTTTGATGAGGTTTGCATCGCTTTGATTGACAAGCTCTCCTAAGATAGCAAGTTCGTCTTTTACTCTTTGTGATTCTTTTAGGTTTTCTGGAAACTGCGCTAAAATACGGGCGGAGAGGGAAATATCAGAAGTTTCTACGGCAATGCCTACTTTACCCAAAAATGCTTGAACGATAGGCAAAAAGGAATAGGTGGCTAACGCAGGAGATTCATCTGTGAGAGTGTAAGTGATTTTCATAAGGAATCCTTTAATATAGAATTTAGTGCTTGAGTATAACAAAGAATCGCGCAAATTTTACTAATTTTAGTCAAGATTTGTTTTACTTTTTTGCTTATGTTGCGCTTTGTAAAATTTACTTGCAAAATTTAGATGAAAATTTTGTTTTTTAGGCTGACTTTGATAAAATTACAGCTTATTTTGCTTGAAATATAAGGAATGTTCAATGAAGCGATTAGTTTTTAGTTTATTTGGTTTATTGTGTATTACAAGTTTTGCTTTTGCAGATTTTGATACAAATTTTAAAAAAAGCATTAAAGAACTCACAAATGTAGATGTGGAGGTGCAATTTAAAAAAGCATTAAAGAGTTTTGATGGGCAATATTTTGTGATTGGACGCACCAAAGGTGGTGATATTTTTCCTGTGATTGTGGATAAAAATGGTCAATATTTTATGGGGCTTAGTAGCGTGATGAATTTTAGTAAAGAGGATTCTAAAATCATTATGGACGCGATTAATGAAGCGGGTGAAGCAAAGATGAAAGAGGATAGCAAGGCATTAAATAAATTATTTAAAGAGTTTAAAGAGAGTGATTTTATAACATTTAGCGGAGAAGGTAAGAATCTACCAACAAAAATTATTGTAACAGACCCGGATTGCCCCTATTGCAGAAAGGAATTGCAGAATATAGAAAAGCGTTTAAAAGAGGCAAATTTAAAGCTTATCTTTGCGCCTGTGCATGAACAAGACGCATTTATTAAGGCACAATTAATCCTCAATGCCACCAAAAATGCAAAAGATAACAAGGCTAAGATTGCAATCCTACGCAAATATTTTCAAGACGATGTAAAGTTGAGTGCTAAGGAAAAAAAGACAGATATTACACAAGTGAAATTTACAACAGAAAAAATCTTTGGTAGTGGCTTAATTAATGGGGTGCCATTCATTTTTGATGTGGAATAATTAGCGGTAATGGTAGCAAGCGTAGAGATACAGAAAGGTGCGAGAGAGGTTACCATAATCCTAAGGGGTATGTGGGATAGAAGTGTGCCAAAATCTACCTTGCTGCTTTTAAACAAAAGCCGTAACTTATCTGCTAATAATCCTATAAGAATCGCATTGGATTCTAGCTTTGATTTAGATTTTTGTGGGGGAGAGGTTCTATTAAATTGGCTTAAATCCTTAGATGCACAAAACATAGCGAAAAAAAAATCGGATTTCATTCTGCAAAACACAACAAATAACGCGCTTTTAGCACACAAAAAAGCAATGCAAATTTTTTCTATTTTAGAGGACAAAACGGACACTTCTAAAAAGCAGTTTAGTTATGGAGACGTCGTGCAAATGCACAAGGATACTTGGCGCATTTTAAAAGGTTGGTGGAACCGCATAAAGTTAGGGCTTAGTTTTTTGGGTGAGATTTTATATATTTTTTGGTATAGCGTGTTAAGCCCTAAAAATTTCCGCATTAGGGCGTTGTTTTATCAAGTGCAAGAAGCCGCCATTAAGGCAGTGCCAATTGTTTCTTTGGCGTGTTTTTTAATTGGAATCGTCATTGCTTATCAGGGTAGTTTGCAATTACAGCAGTTTGGCGCAAGTGTGTTGATTGTAGAAATGAGTGCAATGCTAACTTTGAGGGAAATGGCACCAATTATTACTGCAATCATTGTTGCAGGGCGCAGTGCTTCAGCCTTTAGTGCAGAAATTGGAATGATGCGCGCAACGCAAGAAATTGACGCAATGCGTGTAATGGGATTTCACCCTATTACATTTCTTATCTTTCCGCGTATTTTTGCTTTGCTTTTGGCAATGCCTTTGGTAGTGTTTATTGCGGATATATTTGGATTAATTGGGGGAATGTTAATCTCTAAAGTGCAGCTTGGTATTAGCAGTGAGTATTTTATTGAACGATTCTTGGAGATGGTGGAAATGCGCCATTTTTGGATTGGAATCCTAAAAGCACCATTTTTTGGACTCATTATTGGATTGATTGGCTGTTTTCACGGATTTTCTACCGAAAATGATACACGCAGTATTGGAATCCATACCACGAAAAGTGTGGTAGAATCTATTTTTTGCGTGATTGCATTTGATGCGTTATGTTCTGTTTTATTCACAAAGTTAGGTTTATAAATGGAAAGCGTTGTTGAAATTTCTCATCTTAAAACTACCTATGGAGCGCGTGTTATTCACGATGATATTTCTTTTAGAATTTTTAAAGGTGATATTTTTGCGCTGCTTGGAGGAAGTGGGAGCGGCAAAAGTACGTTACTGAATACAATGATTTTTTTAAAAGAACCTGCGGGCGGGGAAGTAAAAATTCTAGGTAAGAATATTTGGAAGCTAAACCCTAAGGATTCTTTGGATATGAAATTAAATTTGGGTGTTTTGTTCCAGTTTGGAGCACTTTTTAGCTCTTTAAATGTGCTAGATAATATTATGCTAACTTTGCGCGAATATACACATTTTAGTCCAAAAGATATACAGGATTTAGCATTAATGTGGTTAATGCGTGTGGGACTAGAAAAAGAAGTGGCAAACTTGTATCCCAATGCGTTAAGTGGTGGAATGGTGAAACGCGTGGGTTTAGCGCGCGCATTAGCCTTAAGCCCAAAAATTTTGTTTTTAGATGAGCCGACAAGTGGGTTAGATCCTAAGAGTGCTAGGCATTTTGACGCTCTCATTGCGCAATTACGCGATTTACTTGGAATTAGCATTATAATGGTAACGCACGATATGGAATCCGTGAAAAGCGTAGTGGATAGAATGATGATTTTAAAGGATAAGAAGGTGTTTTTTGAGGGTAGTTTAGCGCATTTAAAAGCACAAGTGGAATCACTAGATACGTTTTTGGAGCATATTTAGGTGCTTAAATATGTGTTGAAGTAAGATTATGTAAGGAAGTAATAATGGAAATTTTAAGAGCTAAGACAAAAGAGCTTTTTAAGAGTGCATTAGACGAAACGCAACAAAAAAATTCACTTTTAAATATGCAGGAAATGGAATCAGGAGCCGTCAAACTCAACGCATATCCGCGTAGAATCGTGCTAGAGATGACAAGTGCGTGTAATATTAAATGTATTTTTTGCAGTAGAGATGAGGCGGAGTTTAATCAAACTTATTTAAAGATTGATGTGTTAGATAAATTATCCAATGCCTTAAAACATTGTGAGGAAGTTACTTTATTTGGTTGGGGAGAGCCTACAATCAATCCAAAATTTTCACAATTTTTAGAACGACTTAATCAAACTAATGTGAGAAAATATTTCGTTACCAATGGCACGCAGTTGCATAAATATATAGAGGATATTTTTAAATACAAAGTAGATATTATCGCTGTAAGCCTTGATGGTGCGGATTCTAAAGTTAATGATAAAATTCGTGTGGGGGCGGAATTTACTCGTATTGTGGATAATATCAAAGCAATCGTAGCTAAAAAAGAAGCATTGGGCGTTGATTATCCTTACCTTAATTTTGTATTTGTGGCAATGGAATCTAATATTAGAGAGTTGCCAAAGATGATTCAACTTGCAAAAACTCTAAAAATGCAAGAAGTTAAAGTGGTATTTCTAACAGCCTTTAGTCAAGAAATGTTACAAGAGAGCCTTTATAATAAACAAACATTAGTAAAAGAAGTTTTTGAGGCGAGTTTGGAGCTTGCGCAAACATTGGGAGTTAAGTTAAAACTGCCCTATATCCAAGGAGAGGATATTGCGGGGGAGAAATATCATAAAGATTGTTTTGTGGGTTGGAGAGATTTTTTTATTGGAAGTGATGATAGCATTCGCCCTTGTCAAAGTACAAGCTTAAAGTTTGGTAATTTTAGTGATTTTGCCACTTTTGAAGACGCTTGGAATTCTCCTAAAATGCAAGACTTTAGGAAAAATGTCAATGCGTGTGCGGGGGGGGGCATTAATGCCTTTGCAGTGTAAATTATGCTATCAAAGCTCGCACGCAAATTGGAATCGGAAATCAAGTTTTATTCAAGTTGGCACAGCATTTGCGCCAGATTGGGAGAAAACTAAAAAATAATGTGTTATTTTAGGCAGGAGTTGGTATGGAAGCGCGGTTAAATTATGTTTTGCTTGGTGTATTTTTGGTTGTTTCATTGGTAGCGTTGGTTGGATTCGTGTTTTGGATGGGAAAGTATGATAGGAATCTAAGGGCTTACAACGCATATTATTTGTATCATAAAGAATTGCCAAAAGGGATTCACATTGAAACGCCAGTGCGTTATCTTGGGCTTCCAGTAGGGTTTGTGGAGAGTTATGGATTGAATACAACGCAAGATAAAGTAGAAATTATCATTTGGGTAAAGAAAGAAATTTCTCTAAACATTGGCACTAAAGCTATTGTAGAATCGCAAGGTTTAACAGGCGGCAATTATATTACCCTGATTCAAGGCGATGGTTTGCCGTTTTCAGAGAGTAATAGAGTTTTAGAGCTCAAAGAAAATTGGATTGAAAAAGTGGGGAATCGTGCAGAGGAGGCGTTTGACAAGTTAAACGTGAGTTTAGATCACTTAAATCAATTACTTAGTCAAAAAAATATTGATAATATTGAGGATATACTAGAGAATTTTAAACACGCTTCTACACAAGTAGATAGTGTCGTTGTAGGAATGAATCGTATGCTAGAGAATGCAAATTACCTCGTGCAAAATATTGAAAAAAGTCGCACACTAGTAGATGAAACGATTTTAAGAGGGGATTATAATTTAAAAGAGATTCTAACGCCGCTTGTGTTTCGCCTAGAACAAAGTGCTATGGGCTTAAATAGAATCTTGCAAGATACAGAAAATGCAGTGGATGATTTCTCCAAAGCACCCAGTGGATTTTTATTTGGCACGCAACAGCAAGTTTTAGGACCAAGGGAGTAATATGCGAAGTTTTAAAGGAATTCTTTTTGTGTGTTTAGTGGTTGTATTAAGCGGTTGTATGGGGAAAAGTATTCCTCAAGAGACGCATTATGAGTTAGGTGTCAATGCAGAAATTTTGGCAAGTGTAGATAAAAAAACTTTAGAAATTGGGGATTTTGTCGTGGTTGTTAGTCCAAAGATTGCAGGCAATAAAATTGCTTATAAAACAAACCAAAACCGCATTGAATATTTTGTTAAAAATGCATGGATTGAACCATTTTCTACAATGTTAGAATCCTTATCTAAGAAAATTTTAGGAAGCATTACAGAAAATCAGAACACTAAAGAGGCGCAAAAAAATACCGCGCAAAAGGAATTAAAAATTAATATATTGGATTGTTATTTTGATGCAGTCAATGAACAAGTTGTGGTAAATATGCGCGTGGAATTGCAAGGAAGTAGTGCATTGATAGCTATACAAGAAAATGTGGAATCAGGAGATTTTTCTAAAATTATAGAAGCTTTTGAAAGGGCTATTAACCGAGCATTTTTAAATGCGTTGGAAAGTTAGGTATGATGTATCATATTTTTTTGGAGGATTTTTGTATTACTTGTGTGATTGGGATTCTGCCTTTTGAGCGCGAGAGAATGCAAAAAGTCGTCATCAATGCAGAATTTGTAGTCAATGAAATTTTAGATTATCGTGCATTAAGGGAGTGCATTAAGGAGGCGTTTAAGCAAGAATTTTATTACCTAGAAGACGCACACCAATATTTCCAAAATACGATTCCAAATACTTTTCCGCAGGTTAAAGAATTTTGGATTAAGATTGCAAAACCAGAAATTTTTACAGATTGCAATGTTGCAATTTCAACACATTATAAGGAATAAAAATGGAATTACAAATCAAAGAAGAAGCACCACTTTTTAGTCTGCCAAACCAAGACAATGCTGAAATTTCTCTACTTAATTTTCGCGGGAGTTATGTGGTATTGTATTTTTATCCTAAGGATAAAACTCCCGGCTGCACTACGGAGGCTTGCGACTTTAGGGATTCTATGGAATCTTTAAATGCGCTTGGTGCTGTTGTGCTAGGTGTTAGTCCAGATTCTACGAAATCACACCAAAACTTTATCAACAAAGAATCACTAAATTTCACGCTATTAAGCGATACAAATAAGGAAGTGTTAAAAATGTATGGAGCATTTGGAGTGAAAAAACTCTATGGCAAAGAATATGAGGGCGTGATTCGCTCAACTTTCCTCATTGATCCACAAGGTAAAATCGCGCACATTTGGAAAAATGTTAAGGTTAAGGGGCATATTGAAGAAGTTAGAGAGAAGCTAGAGGCATTACGAAGGGGCTAATATGAAATCACAAAAAATCTAGCACAGCAAACAGAGGTAATTTTAGAGATTTTAGAAAGTGGATTCCCGGCACATTGCTTAGAATTAATTTGGAATAACAGAGCTGCAATTTTAGAATGGATACACTCTGATACATTTAAGCAAAAATATTCTAAACACCCTTATCCACCTCTTGTTAATCCAGAAACAATCACTTATGAGGGAACCGACCCGTCAGTTGCTTGGGATTTTAATTTGCCTTTGCCACCTTATTATACAATGTTAATCAGTATTATGCCCGGTGCTGGTGGGACTGCATTTGAGAGGTTTTTATCGCTTTGTGAAGTGGATTGTTATAGTAAATGGTATGGACATACGCTTGCCTATTTGGAGAATTATAAATTATTTTTGCAATCTCAAGGCACAAAAGCACTCATTCTTACGGATTTTGTGCGAGAAGATACAAAGAAATTTTGGAGTTTGATTAATAGTGATCTCCCCCTTATTGCTTTGGTGAGGGATCCGATTCTAGTTTTAAAGTGCCTTGTTAATCATACAAGACCTATTGAGCAAAATCCTCTTGCTAAGGAGTTTGACTTAACTTGTAGTTATGCGTCTATAAAACCACAAATTGCCTACCATTGCTCCAATAATAAACCCAATTTAGAAGCGGTGATACAGGATTGTATCAATGGACTTTATCGCAGCATTTTTTGTTTCGCTTGGAAGTTAGCAGTCATTGCACCAAAAGAAGTGATTTATATTGATGGAGAGGAAATTAATGCAGAAAATGCGTTTAAGACTTTTGAGACATTGAGTCAAAAGTTTGGATTCAATCCCCCTAAACAAGAGGATAGAGAGAGATTTTCTAAAAAGGCAAACAAAAATACTGGGTTATTATCGCATTTGCCTTGTGTTTTGCACGCTAGCATTGATAAAAGTGGAATCCCTATGCGGGGGGCGGGGAAATTTGTAGCAGATATTACAATCACTACGCAGCTTGAGTTTGATAAACAAATGATAGATTGCACGAATCTTTTAATGCCCAATATCTACAATACAAACATTGTTTT
This sequence comes from Helicobacter sp., assembly GCA_022766795.1. GTDB lineage: Bacteria > Campylobacterota > Campylobacteria > Campylobacterales > Helicobacteraceae > Helicobacter_D. The sequence goes on along the minus strand of JALEPE010000103.1, from coordinate 10,257 downwards.
AAGCACAGATAAAAGTGGTTTAGAGAGTTTAAAAAAATCCAAAAAATTACAAAATGCTACAAAAAAGTTTCTTGAGGGCTATTTTAATATGATAAAAGAAATGGATGTTGAAACTAAAGAAAATCTAATAACGCCTAAGCAAGTGTTAGAATACCTAAAGACACATAAAACGCAATGTGAGCAGATTAAAAATATATTTGATGAGGAATTAGCGCATATCAAAAAGCATCGTCTTGATATTGTAGAATCGTGGAGTTATTATCAAGAATTTATAAAAATAACGGGAAAGTCAATGCAAAAAGCTAAAATGGCAAATCTATAAGATTGCAATATAAAAGCAATGGTGCGTTTGAAGCACCATAACGCTTTATTAGCCCCTTATTTTGCAACAATGCTAAGGATTCTACCATTGCGATTAATCAGCATTCGCTTGGTTTGTCCTTTGTAACGTTGTGTTGCTTGGTTAAATTCTTTGATGTTTGTAATGCGATAGCTTTCAACTTGTGTGATAATATCGCCTGTTCTAAACCCAAGCTCATCTGCGCGGCTATTTGGTTGCACTTTGCTGACAAACACACCCTCAATGGAATCTGGGATTCCAAACTGCTCTTTAGTTTGGGGGGTTAGTGCGCTAATTTCAAGTCCTGCAATTGCACTTGCGTTTGTCCTATCGCTCACCTTTTCACTCTTTGCTTTAGCAAGCGTTAGAGGTAAGGTAAGCTCTTTTTTGTCGCGTAGAATCGTTAATGTTACTCTAGTATTTGGGTTTAGTGTGCCGATGACATTTTTAAGTTCCGCTGCACTTTTGATTGCTGTGCCATTTACTTTTGTGATTAAATCCCAAATTTGTAAGCCCCCTTTTTGTGCAGGAGAATCTTTTTCTATGGAGATGACAACAGCTCCTTTTTGGTTTTTATATACATCTTTTAATTCCTCATTAATATCTTGAATGCTAACACCAAGATAACCGCGTTCAATCACGCCGTCTTCAATCAAGGCTTTTGAGATTCTTTTTACCATTTCACTAGGAATTGCGAACCCGATTCCGTGATTTCCACCTGTGCGTGAGAGAATCGCAGTATTAATGCCAATTAATCCACCCCGACTATCCACCAATGCGCCACCGCTATTTCCGGGATTAATGGAAGCGTCTGTTTGGATAAAGTTTTCATAATCATTAATCCCAATTCCGCTTTTATTCAGCGCGGAGATGATTCCTTGTGTTACACTCTCGCCAACACCAAAGGGGTTTCCAATCGCAAAAACCACATCACCCACTTGTAAATCATTGCTGGAGGAAAATTTCAAAAATGGCAAATCGTTTGCATTGATTTTAACAATGGCTAAATCTGTTTTAGAATCCTTACCGATGACTTTTGCTTCGTATTCTTTGTTGGAATCTGGTAGTGCAACAATGATTTTATCTGCTCCATCAATGACGTGATTATTTGTAACAATATAGCCATCTTTTGAGATGATAACGCCGCTACCTAAGCTTCTTTCTACCCTATCTTTTGGAATCATAGAACCAAAGGAATCTCCAAAGAATTGTCGAAAGAACGGGTCGTTAAAGAAAGGGTGGTTTTGAAAATTTAGTGCTTTGACTTTTTTTTGTGTAGAGATATTCACAACCGCATTTTTAGCTTCTTTAATAGAATTGTGGTAGGAATAGATTTTGTGAATTCCTTCATCAGGCATTTCTCGCGCCGTGATATTAGGAAGTTCGCTGATTTCAAAGGCGAAAACATTGCTGGCAATGAGTGCGCTAAATAGTAAAGTTTTAATTTGCATACATACTCCTTAAATAATTTTCTGTATTATTTCAAAAAAATGTAAATCAATAAATAATGAAAAAAAGTTTAGAGATTTTTATTGGTGTTTTAATTGCGCTTTTGTGTATTGCCGCACTTCTAAATCTAGCGCAATCATGGAATCTATAGTGCTAAAATTCACGTTTTCAAAGGTTTTTAGTGCATTTTGAATCATTGTTGTAATGGCTCCAAAGGGAATCAAATCACGCAAAAATGCTTCTACGGCGACTTCATTTGCGGCATTAAGTGTTAAACCTAGCTTTGGATTTTCAAGCAATTTGTCTTTAAGTCTCCATAGGGGATAACGATTAACATCAATATTTTGCAAGTTGTAGTTGATGTTTTTAAAATGCAAGGGATTGATGATGGGTGTGGTTTCTTTTAGTAAAGTTTCATTGATTCCAAGTCCTGCACAGATGGCATATGCAATAGGCAGTTGCATATTTGCTGTGGCAAAATGTGCAACGACACTTCCATCGCAAAACTCTACAAGCGCGTGAATATGAGAATTGCGTTCAATGAGTGCATCAATATTCTTGGAGCCAAAAAGCCAATATGCCTCTAAGATTTCAAAGAGCTTATTGACCATTGTTGCAGAATCAATGGTAATTTTTTGCCCCATTTTCCAATTAGGGTGTTTTAGGGCATTAGTGGCATTTTGGTATGGAATCTCATTGAGTGCTATATCACGAAATGCCCCACCGCTTGCTGTGATATAGAGATTCCTAAAAGGGCGTGGATTGCTATCAAGTAGGTATTTTAAACTAAAATGCTCACTATCAATGGGGATAATGCGACGCATATCAATGTATTCCCCACCCACAACTAAACTTTCTTTGTTTGCTAGAGCAATTGTTTTGTTGCATTCTATTCCACATAGTGTGGGTTCTAGCCCGATAAATCCTACAAGAGCATTAATTAATAGATTGGATTCTGCCTCTTTAATGGCTTGCAAGATTCCATTTTTACCAAAATAAATTTTGCCACAAAAGTCTTTAGTAATGGAATCTTTATCGCGTTCATCTGCGATAATAACGGCTTTTGGGTGGAATTTTAGAATCTGTTTATTTAAAAGGGCAATGTTTTTGCCGACCCCTAGCACTTCTACTTCTAAATGATAACGTTCCGCAATGGCTAAGGTGTTAATCCCAATGGAGCCACTAGAGCCTAAAATAATCATAATTTTACAATCCTAAGTAGCATATAAAGCACGATAACGGCAAAAAAATAGCCATCTAAACGATCTAGGATTCCGCCGTGTCCGGGGAATATAGTTCCGCTATCTTTCACGCCCGCCGTGCGTTTAAGATAGCTTTCGTATAAATCTCCAAATACGCTGACAAAACTTGCAATAAATGTCAAAATTAAGGAAGTGAAAAATCCACAAACGCCTAACCCAATCATTGTCCCAACCAATGTTGCAACACACACTCCAACTAACACACCTTCTTTTGTTTTGTTGGGTGAAGTTGGGCAAAACGCGCTGTTTTGAAATAGCTTACCTCCTAGCATTTTGCCTCCGATATATGCGCAACTATCGGTTAAGCCTACGATGAAGAGTAACCAAATCATCGCATTAATGGAATCCTCTAAATACAGCAAATACAAAAATACAAAGGGAATTAAAGGGTAAATAAAGGGCATCGCCTGTTCTAGTTTGCCTTGTTTTGTATAGCTTTGGTATGCACCAAGCACTATGAGTGCAACAAATGGGCTAATGGGAGATTCAAACACATAAACACCTAGCCACGACAAAATCGCTAAAATCCAAAAGTAAAAGTTTGGCGTGGTTTTATTGTAAAGCTTAAAAGCTTCGTAAAATCCAATTAAAAATGCGATTCCAAATACACTCCATATTAAAAATGGCGTATGGAATATAACAATCAAAATAACGGCAACTAGCATAATAAGCGCAGTGTAAATGCGATTTGGCTCAATTTTAAAATTCTCTAGCATAAATTTTCCAATAGAATAAAATTAATGAAGTTTCATTATAGCTTAGCAAATCTTTTAAAGCTATAAGAAATCATTGTGTAAAGTTGTAATTTTATAGTAATTTAACAATGAATTTTGCTATAATAGCGCACCTTCTATGTAGAAAGATGGTTTTTGTCTATCCCCCTTGTTACAGACATTTTCTTATATGGAGGGCCTTCTATCTAGTCCGTTTAGCACTGGCACAAATACGCAACTCTCTAGCTCCTCTTTTTGCGTTAGGATTCCATTTTGTTTGAAAAAACGCGTAATAATTTGCATATTGTTTTTTACCATTGGCGCAACGAGGATTCCGCCCTCATTTAGCTGTGAAACAAGGCTTTGTGGAATCTCTGCAATGGAAGCAGAAAATAAGATTCTATCATAGGGAGCAAAAGTTGTCCAGCCCTCTTGCCCATCATCAAGCTTGGTGTTAATATTGTAAATTTCACAGAGTTTAATACGCGCAATCGCTTCTATGAGTAGTTTTTCAATGCGCTCAATGCTAAAAACACGGCGAATGAGTTTGCTAAGAATCGCAGCTTGGTAGCCACTCCCGCAACCAATCTCTAGCACGGAATCTGCGCCCTCACATTGTAGAAATTCTGTCATCTTTGCCACGGTTAAAGGAGAGCTAATCCATTGACTTGCCCCCATAGGAAGCGCGTCTAGCGCGTATGCGAGATGTTTAAAGCCGTTGGGGACAAAAATTTCACGATTCACACTTAAAAATGCTTTTTCAACATTTGGGCTTAGGGGGAATCTTTTAGAGATTTCAAGCACCATATTTGCAGTTTTAAGTGCTTGCATTCCTATTTTAGCCCGATATTAATGTATTTGCGCACTTGTAAAACAGCATTGAAGTCTGCACGCATCGCAATCACTTCTTTGCTATCATCGGTAAGCGCAAGTCCAAAGGGTGAGATGATTCCGCTTCCCTTTGCGCAGGTGTCGTTTGCCCCACTACTTGCTAACACAAAGCTTTGCGTGGTAATGGCTAGGGCTTTGCACAGAGTTTCAAAGTTGTCTTTGCGCTCCTTGCCCCATTGCGCAGGGACAAAAATCAAATCACAACCCTTTACCCTCTCCCAAAGCTCAATAAAACGCAATTCAAAGCAGTTAATCGCACCGCAAGTTAAATCGTCAATTTTAAAAGGTGCAATCTCTGCAATATCGCCACTTTGGAAGTGTAAATGCTCATTGCCAAGTGGGAATAGCTTATGTTTGCTTTGTTTGTGCAGTAATTCGCCTTTGTGAAAGACTTTTAGGTTATTGTAGAATCCATCGCGGTATTTTTCAATCATTGTGATAGCAATCGTGCGGTCGCTAGAGAGCCTAAGTAGCGTCTCTGTTGCGATTTTTGCAAACTCACTTGCCTCGTCCATTCTCTGATAGCAGAAGTTTGTCAAGCAAACCTCGGGTGCTAAAATAATAGAATCACTTTCGCAGTCTAAAATAAGATTCTTTAAATGCGTTAGATTCTCCTCAAAATTCTGCCCTGTTTTAACCTGTAATGCATAAAGTTGCTTAGAAATCATCAAAATTTATACTCCCTTTTGAATAATTAGCTGGTTGTGTTTCAAAGAAATTTGGCTTTGTTTCATTAATTGCACTAAAAGCATCTACCCACTTAATGGGGTGCTTAGCATTATAAAGCGGGGGCAAACCCACGCGTTTTAATCTATCATCGGCAAGATAGCAAATGTATTCGTGGATAATCTCGTTTGTAAGTCCTAGAATCTGTCCTTGTGTAATGTATTCTCCCCAAGCGGATTCCACTTTCACAGCCTCTCTAAACATTTCAATCACTTCTTCAATCAAGTCTTTAGTGAAAAGTTGTGGCATTTCTTTTTTTAAGGAATTGATGAGGTTTTGAAATAGCAGCAAATGCGTTACTTCATCGCGCTGGATAAAGCGAATCATTTGCGCACTTCCTAGCATTTTGCCACTTCTTGCAAGAGTATAAAAAAAGGCAAATCCACTATAAAAGTAGATTCCCTCTAGGATTTGATTGGCGAACATTGCCTTTAGAAGTGTGGATTCTGTGGGATTGACTGCTAGTTCCTCATACACATTTGCAATGTAGTCGTTTTTGTTTCTTAACTGCATATCTGTGCGCCACATTTCATAGATTTCATCGGTATTTGCCGAGATGGATTCTACCATTACCGCGTAGCTTTGGGAATGCAGGGCTTCTTCAAAGGCTTGACGCACTAAGATAAGGTTAATCTCTGGGCTTGTGATATAAGGATTAACATTGTCAATGAGGTTATTTGTCTGCAAAGAATCCATAAAAATGAGTTGCGCTAAGGCTCTATCATAACCAATCTTCTCCTCTGGAGTTAAATCGTTTGCATAGTCGCGTTTATCTAGCGTCATATTCACTTCTTCAGGAAACCAAGTGTTTGCAAGCATTACTTTCCAAAGATTATAAGCCCATTGGTATTTGATTTTATTTAGCTCAAAAATGCTGGTGGGATTACCTCCAAAGATTTTGCGTTCATTCACGCTTTCTTGGGAGTTTGGATTGTAGATTTTTTTGCGGTTTATCATAAAATTACCTTAAGAAATTATAAAATATTTAAGTATAAAATAAAAGCAGAAATTATAAAATTTTAAAGCTTTAAAACTCATCAATTATTTATTAAAGTAAGCATAAAGGCAAAGAATGAAAGTGGTTAAATTAAATATTAGCGGAATGCATTGTAGCGCGTGTTCTGCGGCGATTGATAAAAATTTGCAAAAGATTCCAAGCATTACAAATATCAAAATTAATGCCATTAGCGGACTTGCAAAAATTGCCTACGATGAGACAAAAATCACGGAATCGCAAATTGCAGAGTTGATTACTTCCTATGGCTTTCCGACAAGCTTGGATAACTCCAAAGCCCTTGAGATTGCTTATATTAAGGGCTTGAAGCGTAGATTGTGGGTTGCGATTCCATTGTTTATCGTAATTTTTGCGTTACATATGGGTGGATTCCACACTGCTTGGAGCGGAATGGTTCAGCTCCTTTTGGCAAGTGTTGTGCAGTTTTATTGCGGGTTGCCCTTTTATCAAGGCGCAAGGAGTTTTTTTAAAACAAAATCGGCGGATATGAATGTTCTCATTGCGCTTGGTACGAGCGTGGCGTATGTGTATTCGGTCTATTTGTTTTTAAGCGGCGCGGAGGGATTCTACTTTGAGGGGAGTAGTGCGGTGATTTGCTTCGTGCTTGTAGGGGAATATCTCAAATCTAGCGCAAAGAAAAAGGCAAGTGATGCGTTAGAGATTCTAGCGAAACTTTTACCCGCTAAAGCAAGGTTGGTTCAGGATTCCAAAGAGGAACAATGGGTTGCTATAGATAAAATCCGAAAGGGAGATAAGTGCCTTGTTGTAGGGGGAGAAAAGATACCATTAGACGGCATTGTTTTATCGGGTAAGGCTGAAGTGAGTAGCGCACATATTAATGGAGAGGAAGTGCCAAAGACATTAGAAGCAGGAGCGGAAGTGATTGGCGGGAGTTTGGTTCTCAATGGTGAGATGATTGTAGAGGCAAATAAGGATTCCAACGCGTTTTTTGTCTATGAAATGTTAGATTTATTGGAATTATCCCAAAGTCAAAAGCCACCTATTGGCGCACTTGCGGATAAAATCGCTAGTATCTTTGTGCCTAGTGTTGTGTTGCTAAGTCTTGTAGCGTTTGTAGTGTGGTTGTTTGTAGGGCAGGGTTTAGCTTTTGCGCTTTCCATTGCGGCGAGTGTGCTTGTGGTTTCTTGCCCTTGTGCGCTAGGACTTGCAGTGCCTTTAGCCATCGTGTGTGCAAGTATGCGCGCTAAAAAGGCGGAGATTTTAATTAAAAATCCCGATGTTTATGAAAAGGCTAAGAAAATCAAAACTATCGTGTTTGATAAAACCGGCACACTCACAAAGGGAGAAATTGTTGTCCAAGAGTTTAAAATTTTATCTGCAAATCAACCAAAGGATTTGATTTTAGGGTTAAGCTATGCAATGCAAAGCAACAATCCTCACCCCATTGCAAAAGCAATTTTAGGCTTTGCTAAGGGTTTTGCTACTATAAAATTGGAATCTAAAAACTATGAAATCGGCAAGGGTGTGCAAGCAAGATTTAAGAACGCAGATTATTTTTTGGGTTCTTTAGAGTGGGTAGAATCACAATGCAAAAAGCCATTGCAAGGAGTTTCACGCGAGGATTGTGTAGCACTTGGGAATCAGGAGGAGATTTTAGCGTTATTTTATCTGCAAGATTCCATTCAAATCAATGCAAAAGCCACGATTGAAGCCTTAAGAGCGCGTGGAGTGGAATCCGTCATTTTAAGCGGAGACAATGCAGCAAATGTAGCAAAAGTGGCGCAGGATTTGGGTGTGGCGCAGTATTTTGCCGGTGTTACACCAACACAAAAAGCTGATAAAATTGCGCAGCTTTCACAAAGTGGAGCGGTTTGCTTTGTGGGAGATGGGATTAATGACGCGTTAGCACTCAAGGAAGCAAGTTTTGGAATCTCATTTATTGAAGCGACAGAGTTAGCGCAAGAAGTGGGCGATGTGTTGTTGCTGAAAAATGATTTATGGGGAATCGTGGAAGTTTTTGATATAGCGAATGCGACTTTAAAAAACATTAGGCAAAATCTCTTTTTTGCCTACATTTATAATATCGTTTTGATTCCATTAGCAGCGGGTGTGCTTTATCCTTATTTTGGAATTGTTTTGCAACCTGCATTCGCTGGGGCTGCAATGGCTGCAAGTTCCTTAAGTGTTGTTACAAACGCGCTTAGAATTTCAAGTTTAAGATTGGCAAATGTTTAAAGTTTTGACATTTTTATTAGTTTTTAGTTGCTGTGCTTTTGGGATTGATTATTTGGTGCTAAAAAAAGAGTATAGCTTTAGCGCGCAAAATGTGTATGCTAAGGATTTATTTAAAGAGATTGCAAGTGATTTTTTAGTGCTTAAGATTCCAAATTCTTCCAATATTTATCAGGTGAAAAGCAGTCAAATTATAGCAGCATTTGAAAGCGAAGGAATTTCTGTGGGTGCAGAATCCCCAATCATTACCTTTAAACGAGAGTTTAGCGGGGAGCAAACAGGGATTAAAAATCATATTTTAGCAGAGTTTTTGCGTGAGTATAAAAAGAATAACATTCAAATTGAGGCAATCCATTTAGAGCAGGTTACGCCATTGCATTTTAAAGAGAATGCCATTTTGTCCATAGATTTTCATTCCAAGTTGCTAAAACGCAATGAGGGAAGTTTTGATGTTATTGTGCAGGAAAAAATAGGGGCGCAAATACGGAATCGCAAAGTATATTTTAGATATACAATTGATGCAAAGATTCAAGCTATCCAAACAATTAATCCAATTAATGGTAGACAGAGTGTTGATTATAGCAATGCGCAAGCGGTTTGGATTCCATTTACACGCATTAGTAGCCCCTTGATGCAAGAGAATGAAATGGGTAAAGTGGCAGTGCGCTCTTATACGCCAAAAGATGTGATTATAACTAAAGAGAGGCTGATTGCAAAACGTGTAGTAAAGAGAGGGGATAAGATGATTGTCTCTGTGATAGAAAATGGTGTGCTATTGGAATTTACGCTTGAAGCGCAAAAAGATGGCGCGGTAGGCGATATTATCAAGGCGCGCGCAATTAATACGGAAAAAATCCGCAACAAAAAAGTTTATGATGTGGAAGTATTAGAAGAAGGCAGGGGGAGATTGCTATGAAGCGCATTGTTGTAGGAATTAGTGGTGCGAGTGGGGTAGAGTTGGGTTTGAAGTTTTTGCATTTTTTGCCACAAGAGATAGAAAAATATTGTGTCATCACACAGGGTGCGAAAGATACAATATTGGCGGAAAATCATAAGGGCAGGAGCGATTCTGTGAGCAAGGAGGAGCAAATCTCTTGTGTTTTAACAAAAGCCTTGCAAGGGATTCCTAATCTCACATTGTTTGAAGATAAAGATTTAAGCGCAAGTATTGCAAGTGGTTCGTGTATCTGTGAGGCAATGGCGGTGATTCCGTGTTCGCAAAATACTTTGGCAAAAATTTCTTATGGGATTTGTGATACTTTGCTAACCCGCACCGCAAGTGTGATGATAAAAGAGAATCGCAAGTTGCTCCTTGCGCCGCGTGAAATGCCTTTAAGCCCTATTGTTCTAGAAAATATGTTAAAGCTTTCAAGATTGGGTGTCCAAATTGCACCGCCCATTTTTGGTTATTATGCTGGAAAGAGTTTAGAGGAAATAGAGAGATTCTTAATTGGCAAATGGTGTGATAATCTAGGGATTCCATACAATTATAAAAGATGGGGGTATTAATGGAATGAAAAAATTTGATTTTTTACCCTATTTATTTCTCCCCCCTTCTTTTTAATCTCCCCTTAAGCTTTCTTAGATATAATTCCACTTCCTTTTTTGCAAATTTTTAACTTTCTCTTTCTTAAACGGGTTAAAAAGCTTGTAACTTGAAGTTTTAAA
>JALEPE010000102.1 GCA_022766795.1 Helicobacter sp. | reverse complement strand
ATTAATGAAGCCATTGCTCAACTAGAATCTGTTACACAAGATAATGTCAGTGTTGCGAATAATACCAATGATATTACATTGCAAGTCAATAGTATTGCTGATGATATTCTAGCAGATGTGAATAAGAAGAAGTTTTAAGGGGAGCAGTAAAGAATTAAATGGGTGAGGGCTTGGATTTAACTCCCTCACCACACTACAAGTTATTGTTGAGATTCCATCCTTAAATCCACAATCCTTGCCTTACCTCTAAAGATTTTCAAAGTTACAATCGCTTGATTGTTAGGCTTAGCAAGGAGGCTTTGCATCTCTTGCGCCTTTTCTTTTGTGGTAAAATATTTTTCTATACCTCCTAAAGAAAGACGATAAGCTCTAAATTTAGGCGTTTTTGTTTTTAGGTAGGGCGCGTTTTGGGGTGGTTTTGTTAGAATTTCTTTTGCGATAAAAGTATTTTGGCTTGTTTTTTCAAGGCGCACAAACACTTCGGTATTTAATGGGGTAGTATCTGTAAGCTCCACCCCATAATTTAGCCACACAAAATTCCCTGCAAGTAAATCTCTAGGGTCGTATCCTTTAGCAATAACTTTCACTTCTGTGCCAAAATAGATTGGCAAATAAGCATTGATAAACATTGTGCCAATCAAAGCAAATTGTAATCCACACGCAATTAAAAGCCATTTTGCTTTAAGCATTTTTTCTCCTTGCAAACAAAAGCAATCCTAGTCCAAAACACAAAAATATAAGACTTGCGCCGATATAATCCCCCAATAAATCCAAATAGCGCACCAATGCTAACAAACACAAAACACACAATCCCGAGATTATATGAGAATTTTTGATGAGATGAACGCCTAAAAGAAGTGTTAAAAAGGAATACAACCCTGCTAGGATTGTTGTATCTATGGAGTATAAATGGGAACAATAATCCACCAAAGCAAAACCGATGATGAGAATCCCTAAAGGATAGTCTTTAAAATATAGATTCGCAACGCCTAATACGCCAAGCAAAATAAGCAAAGAAAAGGAAGGGATCAAAAACAAATCCTCTAAAGGATAATAGCTTGAGGCAATGAGTATTAAAGCTAAAGCAAAATAAGCATAAATCTTGTAAGACTTGAAATGAAAGCCTAAAATGATGAGAGAAAGCCACGCAAAAGCGGATAGGTTTAAGCTCTCCTCCCGAATCTCACACAGATACAAGCCAAGAAATATAAAATTAGGCAAAGCAAGAATCTTTTTTGCATTTAAGGAGAGGGGAAAAAGGATTCCGCTCTGCACGATAATTCCAAGTGCAATAATACAAATAAATAAACTCATAGAGTGATAGTATTCCACAAGATTTAAAACATACCATACGCTAGTGAATAAATAGCCCACAAGGAAAATGGCAGAGGACTTGAGGGCAAAAGCCAACGCCAACACGACACAGCCCACACTCAAAAAGGCTGAAGTAGTATCCTCCCCTAAATGATAGATTTGTGAAAGCAGAGCAATATTTGCAAGCAAGACAAATCCACTTAGGATTCCAAAACTCTGCTTAAATAAGGGATTGTTGGAGTAAAATATGCCCAAATGTGTGGCAAAAAGCGTGGCTAGGAGCAAGAGTGTCTTAACAATGTTTGGAATCTGCTCCCAATTATAAGCGACAAGTGTGAGGAGAGAAAGCCCTATAAAGATAAAGGCGAAAACGACTAGAAAAGGAAAATCTGAACCTTTATCAAGGGAATAAAAATTTAGAATCTCTTTTTCTTGTGCCTTGCTAATCAAGCCCTCGTTTGCAAGTCTAGTGATTTCAGATTTTAGAAAAGATTTTTTATTGAAAAACAATTTTAAATCCTTAGCGCAATGATAAATCTTATCAAGTGTTAAGAGTGGGATTGTAAAGATTTTATGGCATAGATTTTATGTTTGCAAAAAATTGCAAACATAAAAAAGTTATTGACTAGTTTTTGCTCTTATCAACAAGCTTTCCAGCAGCAATCCAAGGCATCATTTCGCGTAACCTTGTGCCGACTTTTTCAATCGGGTGATTTGCGAGATTTTTTCGCTCCGCATTCATTCTTGCATATCCAGCCTTGCGCTCCAATATGAAATCTTTAGCAAAGCGTCCCTCTTGAATATCTTTTAAAATCGCACGCATTGCCTTTTTGGATTCCTCATTAATAACGCGCGGTCCGCTTATCATATCGCCATATTCGGCAGTATTTGAGATAGAATAGCGCATATCTGCTAAGCCACCTTGATAAATCAAATCTACAATAAGTTTCAACTCGTGCAAACATTCAAAATATGCCATTTCTTCAGGATAGCCCGCTTCAACCAATGTTTCAAATCCAGCTTTAACGAGGCTTGAAACTCCACCGCAAAGCACTGCTTGTTCGCCAAACAAGTCCGTTTCGGTTTCATCTTTAAAGGTTGTTTCAATGATTCCGCTGCGTCCGCCACCAATCGCACTTGCATAGCTTAGCGCAATCGCTTTTGCATCGCCCTTGCTTGTGTCTTGTTCTACGGCGATTAAATCAGGGATTCCACCACCTCGCACAAATTCACTTCTCACGGTGTGTCCGGGTGCTTTTGGGGCAACCATAATCACGCCCACGCCCTTAGGTGCTTTGATTTGTCCAAAATGCACATTGAATCCGTGTCCAAATGCAATGATTTTGTCTTCACTCAAGTTTGGCTCAATATCACGCGCAAATACATCAGCTTGTAATTCATCAGGGATTAGAATCATTACCAAGTCCGCCCATTTTGTTGCCTCACTTACTTCTAGCACTTTGAAATTTTTAGCTTCCGCTTTTGCCCAACTTTTGCCACCTTTGTAAAGCCCAATCGCTACTTCTACACCAGAATCTCTTAAATTCTCTGCGTGTGCGTGTCCTTGAGAACCAAAGCCAATAATTGCAACTTTTTTCTTTTTGATAAGCCCCAAATCGCAATCTTTGTCATAATAAACTTTTAATGCCATTTTTTTGCCCTTTTTTAAGTAAAATATAAGGTTTTGATTATATTGCATTTTTCCTTAGCGCATACTTTTCTCTGCAAAAATCACTGCTAAATTTACAAAGCCTTGTGCAAAAAGTTTAAAAAATGCTAAAATGCGT
>JALEPE010000073.1 GCA_022766795.1 Helicobacter sp. | reverse complement strand
AAAAGCGATTCCTAATTTTTAAACTTATTAATTGTTACGTTTCTCCATAATTTCTTTAGAAATATTACTTGGAACTTCGCCATAGTGGTCAAATTCCATTGTATATGTGCCGCGTCCTTGTGTTGCGGAGCGCAAATCAGTAGAATATCCAAACATTTCAGCCAATGGAACAAAAGCATTCACAATCTTTAAGCCCATTCTGTCGTCCATAGAGTTAATTTGTCCGCGTCTGCGATTCAAATCTCCAATCACATCACCCATATATTCTTCAGGCACTTCTACTTCTACTTTCATCATCGGTTCTAGTAGCACTGCACCCGCTTTGCGACAAGCATCTTTAAACGCCATAGAACCGGCAATCTTAAATGCCATTTCAGAGGAATCCACATCGTGATAACTTCCATCAAAGAGAGTAACCTTGAAATCCACCACAGGATAACCTGCTAAAACACCATTTTGCATTGCCTCTTGGATCCCCTTATCTACCGCAGGGATATATTCTTTTGGAATCACACCACCGCTAATGTTATTGACAAACTCATAACCTTTGCCCGGTTCTTGTGGCTCCACTTTGATAAAGACGTGTCCATATTGTCCGCGCCCACCAGATTGTTTTGCGTATTTGCACTCTTGCTCCACGCTTTGGCGGATTGTTTCGCGGAATGCAACTTGTGGTTGCCCCACATCTGCTTCTACTTTAAATTCTCTTTTTAGTCTATCCACAATAATTTCTAGGTGCAATTCACCCATTCCCGAAATAATTGTTTGTCCGGATTCCTCATCGGTATGCACTCTAAAGCTTGGATCTTCCTCTGCAAGTTTTGCTAAAGCTAAAGCCATTTTCTCTTGGTCTGCCTTAGTTTTAGGCTCTACCGCAATAGAAATAACCGGGTCTGGGAACTCCATTCTCTCTAAAATCACGGGTTCTTTTTCTGAGCAAAGTGTATCCCCTGTCAAAGTCTCTTTTAAGCCAACAAACGCGCAGATTTCACCCGCATAGACTTCTTTAATATCCTCACGCTTGTTAGAGTGCATTTTGAGCAATCGTCCCACACGTTCTTTTTTGCCTTTTGTAGAGTTAAGCACATAGCTTCCAGATTCCAAACTTCCACGATAAACGCGCACGAAAGTTAATTGTCCCACAAAGGGGTCTGTCATAATTTTGAATGCTAAACCTGCAAACTCACCATCATCGCTAGATTTAACATAAACTTCTTTCTCCTCCTCTTTTGGATCTACCCCGCGAATATCCGCAACTTCTGTTGGTGCAGGCAGGTATTCTACAACCGCATCAAGCAAAGTTTGCACCCCTTTGTTTTTAAAGCTTGAACCACAGAGCATTGGAATCATCTCCATTGCAAGACAACCCTTTTTGATTCCTGCTTTAATTTCCTCAACACTTAATTCCTCGCCACCAAGGTATTTTTCCATTGTCGCTTCATCTTGCTCTGCAACCGCTTCAAGCAACTTCTCGCGATATTCTTCTGCTTTTTCTACTAAATCCGCTGGAATCTCCTCAATATCGTATTTTGCACCCATTGATTCGTCATTCCAAACGATGGCTTTCATCGTAATTAAATCCACAACCCCTTTAAAGTTATCCTCTGCACCAATAGGAATCACAAGTGGCACAGGCTTTGCCTTTAATCTTGTGGCAATTTGGGATTCCACATTATAGAAATTCGCACCGATTCTATCCATTTTATTCACAAATACGATTCTAGGAACGCCATATTTATTTGCTTGACGCCAAACGGTTTCACTTTGGGGTTGCACACCACCCACGGAACAGAATACCGCAACCGCTCCGTCTAACACACGCATAGAACGTTCTACCTCAATCGTGAAATCCACGTGTCCGGGGGTGTCAATCAAGTTGATTTGATAATCTTTCCAAAAACAAGTTGTCGCCGCAGAAGTGATTGTAATTCCACGTTCTTTTTCTTGCTCCATCCAGTCCATTGTCGCAGCACCATCATGCACTTCACCAATCTTATGGCTAACGCCTGTGTAAAACAAAATCCTTTCTGAAGTTGTTGTTTTACCTGCGTCAATGTGCGCTGCGATTCCGATATTTCTAATTTTATTTAATGGGGTTTTTCTTGCCATTTTTGAATCCTTTGGGATAAGTGTTTAAGGTTTGTAGAGAAGCTTAGGGAAAATCCCTAAAGCTATATTACCAACGATAGTGCGCAAATGCTTTATTAGCCTCTGCCATTTTATGCACATCTTCTTTTTTCTTAAATGCTGCTCCACGCTCGTTTGCAGCGTCAATCAACTCATTTGCTAATCTATCAATCATTGTGCGCTCATTTCTTTTTCTAGCAGAATCTAACAACCAGCGGATTGATAAAGATTGTTGTCTTGCAGGGCGCACTTCCACAGGAACTTGATAAGTCGCTCCCCCTACTCTTCTGCTTCTCACTTCCACAAGGGGCTTAACTTTCTCTAATGCTTTTTCAAAGGTTTCAATGCCCTTTTCTTTGGTTTTTTCTTCAATTTTTTCAAAGGTTGCATAAATGATTTTCTCTGCAACGCTCTTTTTGCCATCATACATCATTTTATTAATAAATTTTGTTACAACGACATTATTGTAGATAGGATCGCCTAGAACCTCTCTTTGTGGGGCTTTTCTTCTTCTCATTATTTTTTACCTCCTGCATCACCCTTTGCTTTTTTAGCACCATATTTACTGCGTGAAACCGTGCGTTTTGCAACACCTGCTGTATCTAGCGCACCACGAATAATATGGTATTTAACACCCGGTAAGTCTTTTACCCTACCACCACGAATCAATACGATAGAGTGTTCTTGCAAGTTATGCCCCTCACCCGGGATATAACTAATCACCTCAAATCCACTTGTTAATCTAACTTTTGCAACTTTTCTTAACGCAGAGTTAGGCTTCTTAGGTGTTGTCGTATAAACACGTGTGCAAACCCCTCTTCTTTGGGGGCAAACTACCAAAGCCGGAGACTTTGACTTCTTGATAACCTTTTTTCGCTCTTTTCTAATCAACTGATTAATCGTTGGCACTTTTATTCCTTCCTGAAAAATTTAATAGAGAAAATGAAGCGGATTATATGCAAATCACACTTTATTCTCACTTAAATTAAGGTTTAAATAACCTTAATTTTCTTTAATTTTAACTTTCTTACCTTTATAAATTCCTGTTCCAACCGGAATCATACGACCCAATACAATATTTTCTTTCAAGTCTTCTAAATGATCCATTTTTGCTGCAATACTTGCTTCCGTTAAAACCTTCGTTGTTTCTTGGAATGACGCCGCTGAAATCACAGAATCACTACCGATTGCTGCACGTGTGATTCCAAGCAATACAGGCTCTGCGATTGCTGGGATTCCGCCCATTTTAATAATGCGCGCATTTTCCTCTCTGAAATGACGTTTGCTTACTAAATCACCCTCAATAAACTTCGTATTACCGCTATCGTAGATTTTGACTTGTCTTAACATTTGCGAAACGATAATTTCAATATGCTTATCCGCAATGCTTACACCTTGTCGGCGATAGACTTGCTGCACTTCGCTCACAATGTATTTATACAGCTCTTTTTCTCCACCAATGCGCAAAATATCTTGACTTGCTACAACTCCATCGGTGATAGCTTCCCCTGCATGGACAAATTCTCCCTCATAAACAAGAATCTGCTTGGATTTATCAATCAAATATTCTGCGACTCTGCCATCATTTGCTGTGATAATAATTCTCTCTTTGCCGCGAATCGATTTACCAAAACTCACGATTCCATCAATCTCTGCTAACACAGCAGGATCTTTGGGTTTTCTTGCCTCAAAAAGTTCAGAAACTCTTGGCAAACCTCCGGTAATATCTTTGGATTTGACAAGTGCTTTTGGAGTTTTAGCCAAAATATCCGCCATTTCCACTTTTGCACCATCAGCGACAAAAATTGCAGTTTTTGGATCTAGTGCATAACGAATCAAGCCACCCTTAGGGGTAGATAGCACAAGCGTTGGTTTATAGGAACTCGCAATATATTCATTGACAACCAATCTTGTCTGTCCTGTTAGCTCATCAGTTTGTTCGGATACCGTAAGTCCGGGGATAATATCCTCAAATTTAATTGTTCCAGCTTCCTCTGCAATGATTGGGTTAGAATAAGGGTCCCAATCCGCAATGACGATATGTTCATCACTTTTAGGTTTAGCAATCAATGTATTTTTTTCAACACTTTGATTGTCTTGCACTTCAATAATGGAATCCCTAGCGATGTAATGTCTTGCTGCTTCTTGGTCATACTCATCGGCAATCACAGCAAATAAACCTTTCTCTGTAATCTTATCACCTTTTTTAATTCCGTGATAACGTTCCAAATGATCCCCTTGCAAATAGTAATACTTCACGATTCCTTCATCTTTAGCAAAGATTTTTTGTGTGATTGGTGCATTGTCTTCAACCTTTAACTCACTAGCATACGCAATACGATTTGGGATATTCCAGCCATCTTTAATAATATCTACGATACTTCCCTCATCACGCACATAATGTCCGCTAGGATAAGGAATATAGAATTTACCCTCAATTTTACCTGTAACCCCTGCTAACTCATTGGGTTTTGCCACATCAGATTTTCTAAGTGTGAATTTCGCAGTTTCCTTTTCCCCAATAACGGAAATAATCACTTCATCATGCACCACATCCACTTTCAATTCACCCTCGAAAGGTGCTTTAATTTTTGGCTCTACAAGCAGAATCGCGGCATTTCTACGATTAGAAACGATTGTTTTGCCCTCACGATTCTTATAGGTTTTAACATTATAATAACGGATAAAGCCCTCTTTATCTGTAATAACTTGACGTTCCTCTTGGCTTCTGCTCGCCGTTCCACCGATGTGGAATGTTCTAAGCGTTAGCTGTGTTCCGGGCTCACCAATGGATTGTGCAGCCACAACACCTACTGCCTCCCCAATCTTGGCAATCTTAGATTCTCCAAGATTCAAACCATAGCATTTCGCACACACACCTTTTTCAGCTTTACAAGTAACGGGAGTGCGGATAATAACAGACTTCACACCCGCTTCTTTTACTTTACGCGCCTTTTCCTCATCAATCAATGTCCCATCACTAATCAAAATTTCATTCGTAATTGGATCAATAATGTTTTCTGCAATCACGCGCCCAAAGATTCTCTCCTCTAGCGGCTCAATTAACTCACTACCCACCGTAATATCAGTGATTTCAACACCCTCATTTGTGCCACAATCCTCCATTACGACTTTAACATTTTGACTCACATCAATCAATTTTCTCGTTAGATAACCCGCGTTTGCTGTTTTTAAAGCAGTATCCGCTAAACCTTTTCTCGCGCCGTGCGTAGAGATGAAATACTCCAACACATTGAGTCCCTCTTTAAAGTTTGAGGTGATGGGCGTTTCAATGATTGTTCCATCGGGCTTTGCCATAAGTCCGCGCATTGCGGAAAGCTGTCTAATCTGCCCTGCACTACCCCTAGCCCCAGAGTCTGCCATCATATAAATAGAGTTGAATCCTGCCTTGTCGTTTTCAATGAGTTTCATCATTGTATTACCCAATGCGTTATTGGTATCTGTCCAAACATCAATGATTTTATTATAGCGTTCTTGCTCCGTCAATAAACCTGCTCCAAATTGTGCCTGAATGTCTTTAACTTTTTTCTTTGCACCTTCAATGACTTTATTTTTACTATCTGGCACAATAATGTCATCGGCTGAAATTGAGATTCCCGCTTTTGTTGCATATTTGAATCCTAGATTTTTAAGATTATCTAGGAAGCTCGCCGTGATTCCAACTCCACCTTCTTTATAAACATAGTCAATCAAGGTCGCAATGTCTTTTTTCTTTAAAACCTTGTTCCACAAATGCACAGGCACAAAATCAGGCAAGATAGATTTCAAAATCATTCTACCAATAGTTGTGTTAATAATTCTACCCTCCACAAATGCACGCACTTTAGAGCTTACTTCCACTATACCCGCTTCAAGCGCAATATGGATTTGGTCAATGTTGGAGAATAGCTTATGCTCACCCTTAGAATCATCTTTTACTAAAGAAAGATAATAAAGCCCCAAAACCATATCTTGACTAGGCACGGTTACGGCTTTACCACTTGCGGGTAAAAGAATATTCATAGAGCTTAACATTAAAAGCTTGCATTCTGTGATTGCCTCTTGGGAAAGCGGCACATGCACCGCCATTTGGTCACCATCAAAGTCTGCGTTAAACGCTGCACACACTAAGGGGTGTAGCTGAATCGCTTTCCCGTCAATAAGTTTTGGGTGGAATGCTTGAATGGATTGTTTATGCAAGGTTGGCGCACGATTTAGCATTACAGGATAATTTGCAACAATTTCTTGCAGACATTCCCATACTTCATTGCACTTTTGCTCAATCATTTTTTTAGCTTGTTTTAAGGTGGTTGCATAACCCTTTTCCTCTAACTTTGCTAGAATGTGTGGTTTAAAGAGTTCCAACGCCATATTTTTAGGCAATCCGCATTGATCCATTCTTAGATTTGGTCCTACAACAATAACGGAACGTCCCGAGAAATCCACACGTTTTCCAAGTAAGTTTTGACGGAATCGCCCTTGCTTTCCTTTGATAATCTCTGACAAAGACTTCAAAGGACGTTTATTTGCGCCTTTGACCGCATTGGCATTGCGTCCATTATCAAAGAGTGCATCCACAGATTCTTGCAACATTCTCTTTTCGTTGCGCACAATAATCTCTGGCGCGTCAAGCTCAATGAGACGCTTTAATCTTTGGTTGCGATTAATCACGCGGCGATACAAGTCATTAACATCACTCACCGCAAACTTCCCGCCATCTAGCGCGACAAGGGGACGCAAATCTGGCGGAAGCACTGGAAGCACGGTTAGCATCATCCATTCAGGACGATTCGCTCCACCGGAGACCACAAAGCTTTCCACCACTTTTAAACGTTTTACGATTGTTTTTTTCTTAGCTTCAGAATTTGTTGCTTTAATGGCTTCTTTTAACTCTGTAATCAAATCCACCAAATCAAGCTCCTCTAGTAACCCTTTTACAACCTCACCGCCCATTTGCGCAACGAATCCTGTATGGTCAAATCTCTGTGATAAGCTTTGGAATTGCTCCTCGTTTAAAACATCGTATTTTGCGACTGGTTTTGTTCCCTCATTGTCATAATACGCCTCACCCGCTTCTTTTACAATATAGGCTTCATAATATAACACGCGCTCTAAGTCTTTCATCTTGACGCCAAGCAATGTTCCGATTCTGCTAGGAAGCGAATTAACATACCAAATATGTGCCACTGGCGTTACAAGCTCAATGTGTCCCATTCTGGAGCGGCGCACTTTAGAGCTGGTTACTTCCACACCGCATTTTTCACACACAATTCCTTTGTAGCGCATTTTTTTGTATTTACCACACAGACATTCATAATCCCTCACAGGTCCAAAGATTTTAGCACAAAACAACCCATCTCTCTCTGGCTTTAAGGTGCGGTAGTTGATTGTCTCTGGCTTTTTAACTTCTCCGTGACTCCAACTCTTAATCTTTTCAGGACTTGCGAGCAAGAGTTGGAATGCATTAAAATCACTTGGGCGATCGTCCTCTTTAATCACCACTGCTTCATCAATGCCCTCTTCATTCTTCACAAATACATTCACATCTAACGCCAAGCTCTGCAATTCTTTGGTTAAAACATAAAAAGTTTCTGGAATCTCGGATTCTTTAACCGCCTCACCTCTTGTAATTGCCTTATAGGCTTTCACGCGCCCCTCAACATCATCGGATTTAATGGTAAGCATTTCTTTAAGTGTATGTGCTGCACCATAAGCTTCCAATGCCCATACTTCCATTTCCCCGAATCTTTGCCCACCAAAGAGTGCTTTACCCCCAACAGGCTGCTGCGTTACAAGACTATAAGGTCCTGTGCTTCTGGCATGGACTTTCTCATCTACTAAGTGATGGAGTTTTAGCATATACATATAGCCAACATTCACGCGCTCCATCATTTTTTCGCCCGTGCGCCCGTCATAAAGCTCGGTTTTACCATCGCTATCAATTTTTGCTAATGCAAAAAGTCTTTCAAACTCTTGTGCATTCACACCCTCAAAAACAGGAGTTGCAAACTTCACACCCTTGCTCCAATCTCTAGCGAAATTTAGCAATGTTTCGTCATCTAACTTCTCCAAAAATGCCTTTGCGCTTTTCATACTTGAATTTTCAGCAACTTCTATCATTTTTGCCCTAAGCGCACTAACCCATTTGTCTTTTTCGCTTTCAAAAATACTTGCAATCTGCTCGCCAAGATTCTTGCCAACCAATCCCAAATGCACCTCTAAAATCTGTCCGATGTTCATACGGCTAGGCACACCTAGGGGATTCAGCACAATCTCCACAGGACGCCCATCTTTTGTATAAGGCATATCCACTTCAGGGACGATATTGGACACAATGCCTTTATTTCCGTGTCGTCCCGCCATTTTATCCCCAACTTTTAATTTGCGTTTTGTTGCAACGTAAATTTTTACAAGCTTTACAACACCACTTGGCAAAATATCATCTTTTTCAATAATAGAAAGTTTTTCTTCGTGCTCTTGGCTTAAATTTTTCTTTTGCTCCAAGAAATTTGTTTTTAATGCATCATACGCGCTTTGAATTTCTTTAGGATAGCTTTTAATCAATGTGCCCATTGCAAAGCGATTCACATTTTCTAGCTCCTCTTTTGGAATCACACTACCTTTTTTGTATTCTTTATCGCCAATTTTTGCAGCACTACTCAATTTCTCTTTAGCAAGAATGGAACTAATACGTAAAGATTCCTCTCTATCTAGCATTAACAATTTATCGTGATGCTCTAAGTCTAATCGGGATTTTTCCTCCTCATAGGCAGCAATGGCTCTCTTATCTTTATCGTAACCCTTTTTTGTAAAAATCTTAACATCAACAACCGTTCCTTCCAAACTTGGCGGACAATAGAGGGATTTATTGACAACATGTCCAGCTTTCTCCCCAAAAATTGCGCGCAACAGCCTTTCCTCTGGAGTTGGCTTTACTTCTCCTTTTGGAGATGCTTTTCCAACTAGAATCATTCCACCGGTTACATAAGTTCCAATTTTTACGATTCCGCTTTCATCAAGGTGTGCAAGCTCTTCTTCTCTAATATTTGGAATATCGCGTGTAATCTCCTCCACGCCGTGCTTTAACTCCCTTGCTTCAATCTCCTTTTCATAGATATGAATGGAAGTAAAGGCGTCGTTGCGAATCAATTTTTCACTCACAACAATCGCATCTTCAAAGTTATATCCATTCCAAGGCATAAACGCCACACGGATATTTTTACCCAACGCTAATTCACCTTGGTCCATATTGGGACCATCTGCAATCACTTGACCAACTTCTACCCTATCTCCCGCCTTTACAATCGGACGTTGCGAGAAAGAAGTATTTTGGTTTGTGCGGAGATTTTTTTGCAGAGAATAATGGTCAATAAACGCTCCATTTTCATCTTCCCCCAACACATAAATATTTTTAGAATCCACCTTTTCTACGATTCCACCACGTGTAGCCTTAGTCGCCTCCCAAGAATCACGGGATACAATCTTTTCAATTCCCGTTCCAACAATCGGCGCATCAGGCTTTAGCAATGGCACGGCTTGACGTTGCATATTTGAACCCATCAATGCACGGTTTGCGTCATCGTGTTCTAAGAATGGAATTAAACTCGCTGCAACCCCGACAACCATTCTAGGACTTAAGTCAATCAAATCCACTTTTTTGGATTCCATTAACATAATCTCGCCGTCTTTTCTTACCTCAATCATTTCTTCTTTAATGGTTTGATTGCTTGTGAGAATCGTGCTTGCTGGGGCAATGACTGCACCTTCCTCTTGTGTTGCCGTCAAATAAACAATTTCATCGGTTACCTTGCCCTCTACCACCTTACGATAGGGTGCTTCAATGAAGCCTAGCTCATTAACCTTTGCATAAGTGGAGAGCGTGTTAATCAAGCCGATATTTTGTCCCTCCGGCGTCTCAATCGGGCAGATTCTACCATAATGCGTTGGATGCACATCACGCACTTCAAATCCCGCTCTTTCCTTAACTAAACCACCCTCACCTAAGGCGGAAAGTCTCCTTTTATGTGTTACTTCAGAGAGAGGATTGGTTTGGTCCATAAATTGCGAAAGTTGCCCACCTGTGAAAAACTCTAAAATTGTTCCGGTTATCATTTTGGAATTAACTAAATCGTGTGGCATTAACTCCTCTAAACCTGTGCTAATTGTTGTGAGTTTATCACGAATCGCCTTTTGCATTTTTACCAAGCCCGTATGCAACTCATTTGCTAAAAGCTCACCAATGGCGCGGATTCTACGATTCCCCAAATGGTCTCTATCGTCAATGCGTCCTTGTCCATTCTTAACATGAATCAAGTAACGCACAGTTTTGATAATATCCTCGTGCGTAAGAACAGTTACATAATCTGGCACACCAATGTCTAGCTTATGGTTCATTTTCATACGTCCAACACGGGTCAAATCGTATCGTTCAGGATCAAAGAAAAGCTGCTGCACAAACTGCTTTGCTGCCTCTTTTGTAACAGGCTCACCCGGACGCATAACCCTATAAATACGAATCATTGCTAGATCGTTTTCATTGTCAATTTTTTCTGTTTGCTTCAATAGCTTTAGCGATTCTGCATCGGCAATAAAAGCATTAATCACAGATGCATCGACACCTACTGCTAAATCATTGGCAATCACAAAATCATTAATATTTAACTCTGCAAGTTTTTTTAACTTACTTTCGTCCATTAATGTCAATGCATCAAAAAGAACTTCTCCACTCTCTTTATCCACAATCGGCTCGGCTAAATAGCGATTAATCAAAATTTCAGCAGGATATTCAATCATATTTAACTTTTCTTCTTTAAGCGCCTTTGCCTTTTTCGCCGTCAAACGTTTCCCTGCTGCAATGATTAAATTACCCTTGGAATCTTTAATATCAAACTCCACGCGTCCTACAAATTCTTCTGGCTCAAAAGGAATCAAGTATTTTCCACTTTTAAATTTGATATTCAAGAGTGGATAAAACATTTTTAAAATATCTTGCTTAGAGTATCCTAAAGCACGGAACAGAATCGTAACAGGGACTTTTCTGCGCTTATTGACACGCACAAACAATGTATCCTTTGCATCGTATTCAAAATACAACCAAGAACCACGATCTGGGATAATCTGTCCCGTATAAACAAGTTTATTAGACGCGCTTGAAGATTCCTCCTCTTTAAAGATTACGCCCGGGCTTCTATGGAGTTGATTCACCACAACCCTCTCCACACCATTGATAATGAAGCTTGTGCGGTCTGTCATTAAGGGAATCTCACGCACAAAAATGCTTTGCTCCTTAATATCCTTAACACCTAACTTCTCACCCGTCTTTTCATCTCTCTCCCAAAGCACTAAGCGAATTTTAATTTTCAAAGGAATTGAGTATGTTAAACCTCTCTCCATTGCCTCCCTTACGGTATAACGCGGCTTGCCAAATTCACAACCTACATACTCTAGACTGATTCTATTCTGTGCATCGTGAATAGGAAAAATAGATCTAAAAACTTTTTCAAGTCCAGATTCATTTTCATCATTTGCCATTAGAAAATTATCATAACTATTTCTTTGCAATTGAAGTAAATTGGGAACTGCAATGTTTTGAGGAATTTTAGTAAAATCAACTCTTAACCTATTTCCGGATTTTAAACTTACTGGCATATTTTACCTCTATAATAATGTAGAATTTTGGAAGAAAAATGAAAAAAAGGGGGGACAAAAGTCCCCAAAAATTATTTGATTTCGACTTTTGCACCCGCTTCTTCAAACTTAGCTTTGATTGCGTCAGCATCTTCTTTTTTGATGCCTTCTTTAACGGTAAATGGAGTTTTTTCTACCGCGTCTTTTGCTTCTTTTAAGCCAAGACCTGTTACTTCGCGAACCACTTTAATAACGTTGATTTTCTTATCTCCGCTATCCGCAAGAATAACATCAAACTCGGTTTTTTCCTCTACGGCAGCTGCGCCACCACCTGCAACCGCACCTGCTACAACGGTAGGTGCTGCTGAAACACCGAATTTTTCCTCAAACGCTTTCACAAGCTCTGAAAGCTCCATAACAGAAAGATTACCAATATACTCTAAAACATCTTCTTTTGAAATTGCCATAGTTTTCTCCTAAATTTTTATTGCGCTTCTTTTTCTTTGCGTAAATTATCCAACCCTGTAACAAAGTAACGAGCAGGAGCAGTCCAAACGGACAACAACATACCAATAAGCTCTTCTTTGGAAGGCAATTTTGAAACAGCTTCAATATGCTTTGTATCCACAATCTCGCCTTCAAAATAACCTGCTTTTACTACAAGTTTGCCACCCACAGAATCCGAGAATTTACAAATTGTTTTAGCCAAAGAAATCTGATCTTCTCCCCAAACAAAAATGTTATTCTCTTTTAACTCTAATCCTTCCACTCCAAAATTCTTTAACGCAATCAACGCAAGTGTATTTTTGATTACTTGAACTTTTACATTTTGTTCTCTTGCATTTGCCCTTAAAGATTCCAACTGCTTAACCGTTAAGCCTTTATAATCACAAACTGCAATCACATTAGATGCTTTAAAATCAGCAGTGAGATTCTCAATTAGAGTAGTCTTTTCTGCTTTTGTCATTTTAACCTCCTTTCAGACGAAAGACCTATATAGGGTAATTTTTAAGCTTTCGCCCCTATAGTCATTAGCCTAAGATAAAAACAAGAATAAATTATTACTTCATATCCATTAATTCTTGAGCGTCCAATGTTAAAGACGGACTCATTGTTAAGGACAATGTTGCGTTTTTGATGTATTTGCCTTTCGCACTTGCTGGTTTTTGCTTGTTGATATTTTTCACAAGTGCAATAATATTTTCCTCTAGCTTTTTAGCCTCAAAGCTTACTTTGCCAACAGGAGCGTGAATAATACCTTTTTTATCTACACGATAATTGACTTGCCCGCTCTTTGCATTGCTCACGGCTTTTGCAATATCCATTGTAACAGTGCCTGTTTTAGGGTTTGGCATTAAACCTTTTGGACCTAGGATTCTACCGACTTTACCCACAAGTGCCATCATATCAGGTGTCGCAATTACCATATCAAAATTTAAATCACCATTTTTGATTTGCTCTGCTAAATCCTCATCTCCGACAACATCTGCACCTGCCGCTTTTGCCTCATCTGCTTTTGCGCCTTTTGCAAAAACTGCAACACGTACTTTTTTGCCTGTTCCATTCGGTAATACAACTGCTCCACGAATCATCTGATCAGCGTGTCTTGGATCTACACCTAAACTCAACGCAACTTCAACCGTCTCATCAAACTTAGCGGACGCTAAAGATTTGATTGTTGCAGAAGCGGTTGTAATATCGTATATTTTTTTACAATCTACTTTGTTAATGAGATTTTGCATTCTTTTTGTTAATTTTTTTGCCATATTCTATACTCCAACGCGTCTTTTTAATCTACAACTTCAATGCCCATACTACGAGCACTTCCCTCAACAATCTTGATTGCTGCTTCCTCTGTATTAGCATTTAAATCGTCCATTTTTGTTTTGACAATATCTAAAACTTGTGCTTTTGTAAGCTTTCCTACTTTATTTTTTAGAGGATTGTCTGAACCTTTTTGGATTCCTGCTGCTTTTTTAATCAAATCTGTAACAGGAGGTTTTTTTGTGATGAATGTAAAACTTTTATCTTGATAAACCGTAATAATGACCGGAATATTAAAGTTTCCCATATCCTTTGTTTTTTCATTAAATGCTTTACAGAATTCCATAATATTGACACCACGTTGTCCTAATGCTGGACCTACGGGCGGAGATGGATTTGCTTTTCCTGCAGGGATTTGAAGCTTAAGTTCGCCAATAATTTTTTTTGCCATAACTTATCCTTGTCTTTAGTTGTTAAACTATTTTTTCCACTTGTGAATAAAGTATTTCAATAGGTGTGCTACGACCAAAGATTGAAACATTCAACTTTAATTTTCTGTGTTCCATATCATATTCTTCCACCGTGCCTGTAAAGTTTGCAAAAGGACCTTCAATGATTCGGACAACCTCTCCTGCTTCAAAAATAATTTTTGGTTTAGGGGCTGCACGATTCTGCACTTTTTCAATAATATGATTAATATCTGCTTCGCTTAAAGGTGTAGGTTTTTTTGCCTCGCCAATAAAGCGACTCACTTTTGGTAAAGATTGAATAGTATGCCATAATGTCGTATCCAAATCAACTTTGATAAAAACATACCCGGGATAAAGACTGCGCTCACTAATTTTTTTCTTATTGTTTTTGACTTCAATAATATCTTCTGTTGGAACAACAATATCAGTGATTCTCTCTTCTAAATGATGTTCTCTTACAAGATTCTCAATACCACGTTTTACAGCTTGTTCGCTACCAAAATATGTTTGAACCGCATACCAATACAACGCCATACACAAATCCTAACTTATAAAATACCAGAAACAAAACTGCCAAGAATAAAATCAACTAATGCCAAAAATAGAGCAAGAACCGTTACAACGACAATCACAGAAATAAAAGCATTTCTCACTTGTTCTTTTGTGGGAAAAATAACTTTGGATAATTCTTCTTTGGATAATCTATAATAGGTGATTAGTTTTTTCATAGCTAAATTTGTCTCTCTTTATTCCAAAAATGGCAGGCCAGGAGGGACTCGAACCCCCATCACTCGGTTTTGGAGACCGACGCTCTACCATTGGAGCTACTGACCTATAAATGGGTTGGGCTAAGGGTAGAATCCCTTAGCTTTTTAGTTTCACTTCTTTGTGAATTGTATGTTTGTTTAATCTCGGGCAGAACTTCTTAAGCTCCAGTTTTTCTGTCGTGGTTTTAGCATTTTTCATTGTGCTATAATTAATATCACCACATTCAGAACATTTAAGTCCAATTTTTACGCGATTACCTTTTGCCATTGTAATGCCTATTCAATAATTTTTGTAACAACACCCGCACCCACAGTTCTACCACCTTCACGAATCGCAAAACGTGTTCCGTCTTCAAGTGCGATTGGGTTGATTAGCTCAACTGTGATTTTGATGTTATCACCCGGCATAACCATTTCAACACCATCTGGTAACTGAATAGAACCTGTAATATCTGTTGTTCTGACATAGAATTGTGGTCTATAGCCATTGAAGAATGGTGTATGTCTTCCACCTTCATCTTTAGATAGGACATAGATTTCACCTTCAAACTTTTTGTGTGGAGTGATTGAGCCAGGCTTACATAGAACCATACCTCTTTCTACATCTTCTTTTTTTGTTCCTCTTAATAAAACCCCAACATTGTCTCCCGCTTCACCTTGGTCAAGCTCTTTTCTAAACATTTCAACGCCTGTTACGGTTGTTTTTTGTGTTGGACGAATCCCTACGATTTCAATTTCATCACCAACTTTGACGATACCTCTCTCAATTCTTCCTGTAACAACGGTTCCACGACCTGCAATAGAGAATACATCTTCAATAGGCATCAAGAAAGTTTTATCTGTTTCACGCACGGGAGTTGGAATATACTCATCTACCGCGTCCATAAGCTTCATAATTTTTTCACTCCACTCACCAAGGTTACCTGCTTTCGCTTCTTCAAGAGCCTTAAGCGCAGAACCTGCTACGATTGGTGTATCATCTCCCGGGAATTCATAGCTTGATAGAAGTTCTCTAATTTCCATTTCTACCAACTCTAACAATTCTTCATCATCTACCATATCTTGCTTATTCATAAACACTACAATGTAAGGAACACCAACTTGACGAGACAAAAGAATATGCTCTCTTGTTTGTGGCATTGGACCATCTGCGGCAGAAACAACTAGAATTGCTCCGTCCATTTGCGCAGCACCTGTAATCATATTTTTAACATAGTCCGCGTGTCCGGGGCAATCTACGTGTGCGTAGTGTCTTTTTTCTGTTTCATACTCAATGTGTGAAGTCGCAATAGTAATACCACGCTCTTTTTCTTCTGGAGCGTTATCAATGTTATCATAGTCTTTCAACTCTGCTAAACCTTTTTGAGATAGAACAGCAGAAATTGCAGCACTTAGAGTTGTTTTACCGTGGTCAACGTGCCCGATTGTACCAACATTTACGTGAGGTTTATTCCCTCTGTTAAATTTTTCCTTAGCCATAAGCCTCTCCTAAAATTTTGAGTTTAAAATAGCAGTAATTCTACACTATTTTTACCAATTTTAAAATTAAGAATCGTACATTTTCTACAATTCTATCACAACAGCATAATTCAGTCTCAATTATGCAACCTTTGAAAAACTGGAGCCCATAAGCGGGATTGAACCGCCGGCCTCTTCCTTACCAAGGAAGTGCTCTGCCACTGAGCTATATGGGCATAAATATCAATAACATTATAAGTGTTTTGCTGATGAAAATTTAAGATTTCGTAAGAATCAGCTCCCAGTATGGAGCGGGAAACGGGGCTCGAACCCGCGACCCTCAGCTTGGAAGGCTGATGCTCTAGCCAACTGAGCTACTCCCGCATGGCTATGGTGGTGAGACGTGGATTCGAACCACGGAAGTCAGAAACAGCAGATTTACAGTCTGCCCTCGTTGGCCACTTGAGTATCTCACCCCAACTTAAATATTAATAAAAACTGGTCAAACACTGAAAAATTATATAAATTTATGGAGCTGGCAAAGGGACTCGAACCCCCGGCCTGCTGCTTACAAGGCAGCTGCTCTACCAACTGAGCTACGCCAGCACATTTTAAAAATAAAAATGAGTTGAAATTCTACTCTTTTTTACCTTTCTTGTCAATACCTTTTTAAAAAATTTATTATATAATTTTGTTCTATCGGGTGAATCCGTATAGTTTTTAAGAAATTTAAACTCTTAAAAACTATGGAATCTATAAAGAATTCTAAATAGAATTGCAATCCGATAAAATCAAGGAGTTTATCACAATGAAAAAAAATCACAAAAATCTTTATCCAAAGGGATTTAGAAAGAAATATTTTTCGCTTGCAGCAATTTTGGCACTCAATACTGCGCTACTTGCGCAAAGCCAAAATACCACAATGCTTGAAAAATCTGATTCTGCAAGCAAGGATTTAAAGCTTTCTATTATCCACGCTGAAGAGTTTGTGGAAAATGCAGATTTTAAAGAGGAGTTTAGCGCAGAGGAAATTCAACAATCCAATGCTCAAAATATCTACGACTTCTTAAATGCAAATTCTCTACTCACAATCCGTTCTAATTATGGCAACCCTTACACCGCAAACATTGACTTGCGTGGATTTGGACAAAATGGACATAAAAATCTTGCCATTCTTGTAGATGGAATCCGTTTAAACAATATTGATTCCGCTCCTATTTCTTTAAGTAATATTCCAATAGATTCTATCCAAAAAATAGAGATTATTCACGGAAAAGGAACGACAAAATATGGAAATGGCGCAGTCAGTGGAATCCTAAAAATCACGACAACCCGCAAACAAGGCGGCACGCTCAATCTAAGCTACGCAAGCTATGATACGCTAAACTCGCAATTTTTTGCGCGTACCGTGAGAGATACTTTGAACATTGGAGTGTATGGACAATACCAACGCACAGAGGGCGACCGCTATTTAAGCACGCTTAGCGATGAAAAAAGTGGCAGCTATAACAAAAATGGTGGAATCACGGCTTTTTTATATCCAAGCAACGATTTTATTCTAAAGACAAACTTAAATTATGCTAAGTATGGAATCAAATTCGCAAACCCAATTTCTCAAGCAGTCTTTGAGCAAGATCCTGCGCTTCCGGGCAATGGACACACACACCAAAACCGCTGGGATTTAACTTATTCCACAGGCTTGACAAGCTTTAGTAATTCTGGAATCGTAACTGATATTAATATTGGCGGGAATCGCAATACAAGCCGCTATATCAACTTTGATTCCAAATATGAGGGCAAAGGATTTTTTGGGGATTTTAACACGCAGTTTAAAAACGAATTATTCCTAGCAGAAATTGGTGGCGATTTTCGCACAAATGAACGCAGAAATTTTGGACAAAAAGCGGAAGTTAATACAATGCTTATGTATCTCAATGGCGAAAAATACCTCAACACTTCCACCTTTAATGCCGGAATTGCATTGCAACGCGTTATTACAAAACAGAGTGGTGTTTATAGCGAACAAAACAATCTTTTTGGCGGGGAACTTGGTTACCAATATACGCTAAATAATCAAATCTCACTTTACGCCTCTTATGCGCGCAGTTTTAATGTGCCCAATGTAGATTGGATGTTGTATTATGACCCAATAAATTTCACACCCATTGCGAACCCTTATATTGATGTGGCAACATTTGATACTTACCAAGTTGGTACGAAAGGAATCTTTGGAATCCACACAATTAGCGGGAATGCGTTTATTATTCAAGGCAACAATGAAGCCTTTTATGGATATAGCGAAATTACAGGAGTTTTTGCAAACCAAAGCTTAGATAAAACACAAAGAATTGGTGGTGAGTTACAATTTACAACGCAGTTTAACTCATCACTTTATTCCATATTAAGCTACGCCTATGTAGATTCCACCATTAAAAGCGGGCAATATAATGGCAAAGAAATTCCGGGCGTATCCAAACACACATTGACTGCTAGCCTAAACTACCTACCCCTTACGCATCTCAATTTAGGCGTGCATTATAAATTTGGTTCAGGAATGTATGACTATAATGACTTTGACAACACACAAAATAAAGCACCCAATTATCAAAGTCTCAATCTTAGTGCAAGCTACACCTTTAAAGACTTTGAAGTGTATGTGTATGTCAATAATCTAACCAACCACAAAAATGCGATTGTCGTGAGTGGCGCATATTATCCTTATGAATTTGAACGCACCTTTGGTGGCGGAATCAAATATCGTTGGTAAAATGCACACGATTCATTTGCGATTCTACCTTTGGTATAAACTGCTCAATGCCGTTTTTTTGGGCTGCTCTTTAGGAACAATTTTCATCATCTACGCTCCTTTGAACCCAAAAATTTTCTCTATCGGTGGAATCGCACTTGCTATTGGTGCGTGGATTCTAACTCTTTTTTACACAAAAATACTAAAAGAAAAACCCTACAAAGCTATTCTTATAGGTATTGAGTGTATTCCATTTTGCTATATTCTTGCCTTTTTACTATTTCCCAACACTTTTTTTGGTGCGATCATCATTTACACACTTTACCAAATTACCTTTATTTTCGGGGATTATCTAGGGCGCGCAGAAACGTTAATTTTTAAACACAAACACATTTTATCTTGGCTAGACAAACGCAAACAAATTGGCTATCTTTTAGGACTTGGAATCGCATTTATCTTTTACACGATTTTAGAATTTTTTGAAATCTCGCAAAAAGAAGCACAAATTTATTACATACATTTTGTGCTACTTTTGCTACAATGTGCTATATTTTTTACACTTATTTGCGCCTTTAAGAGAAACAAATGGATTTAAAAACACATTATCGCACCCGTTTTAAAGAAAATCTAATAAAACTTCAAAAGCAAGGTAATATTTACGCTTTAGATTCCAACCTCACAAAAAGCTTGGACATATTTTTACAAGACCAAATCAAAAACTGCAAATCTAACCGCCCCATTAATATTTTATTTTACTATCCCTTGCCCATAGAATACGATATTCGCAAGATTTTAAACCGATATAAAAAACACAAAAAAATTCAAATTTTTCTACCTTTTATGCAGGGTATCAGCTTTAAAATTGTAAAATACAGGCTTCCATTACACAAAAGGACCTTTGGCATCTATGAATCTGGGGATTCTAAATTAATTATTACAAAACTTGATTTCGCGATTGTCCCTGTAATTGGAATCGATCAAACATTTAGAAGAATAGGATTTGGCAAAGGAATGTATGACAGATTTTTTAGCACTTTAAAAACACAACCAAAAACAATTTTTATATGCCGTGCTTTAAATCTCGCATATTGCAATATCACACAACCTCACGACTTACACGCAAATACATTTATTACACCTTTTGCCTTCCTAGAATTTAAGGGAAAAAGCAATGATAACTTGGGTTTTTACAGGATCAATCCTCTCCGCACTTTTAGCCGGAGGCGGTAGTTATATCATTTCACGCAAGATTTTTCGCGCAAATATTAAAGTAGAAATTGAACAAGCAAAAGCTAAAGCAAAAGCAATTGAATACGAAGCAGAAAAGTTTTTGCAAGAATCTAAAATAAAAGCAAAAGACATTGAGTTAGAAGCAAAACTCTACGCAGACAAGCAAAAAAATAAGAATCTAAAAGAGCACGAAGCAAATTTACTCCTTATTGAAAAAGAAATGTGCAAAATCGACCACGAAAGACATATTTTAAGCAAAGACCGCAACGCGCTTTTTGAAGAACAAGAATTGCTAAAAAAGCTAAAACACACTTACCACGAGAAGCTAGAGGAACTCACGCAAAATCTATCCAAAGTCGCAAATCTTACGAAAACAGAAGCTAAAAATATGTTTTTAGAGCGCGTGAAAGAGGAATCACAACTGGAAGCGGCAAAAATTATGCGCACTCACGAATTAAGAGCAAAAGAAGAGGCGCAAGAGAAAGCAAACTATATTCTAGCAGTGGCAACTTCGCGTTTTGCGGGAGAGTTTGCCGCGGAACGTTTGATTCAGTCTATCGCACTACCAAGCGATGATTTAAAGGCTCGCATTATCGGCAAAGAGGGACGCAATATTAAGACTTTAGAAATGATTTGCGGTGTAGATATTATCATTGATGATACACCCAATACAATTATCATTAGCTCACACAATCTCTACCGCCGTGCAATCGCTGTTGAAACAATTACACGCTTAATAGAAGATGGTAGAATCCAGCCCGCAAGAATTGAGGAAATCTACCAAAAATGCTACGACCAATTTGAAGAAAATATCTATAAAGAGGGCGAACGCGTCGTGCTAGACCTCGGGCTTAGTGGAATCCACCCAGAAGTTAAAAAACTAATTGGTAAGCTCCGCTATCGCGCAAGCTATGGGCAAAATGCCCTTGCGCATTCTTTAGAAGTTGCAAATTTAGCAGGAATCATTGCCGCAGAACTTGGGGGAGATTGTATG
The DNA here is from genome assembly GCA_022766795.1 of Helicobacter sp. Lineage (GTDB taxonomy): Bacteria > Campylobacterota > Campylobacteria > Campylobacterales > Helicobacteraceae > Helicobacter_D. The sequence continues at coordinate 485 of JALEPE010000073.1, read as the reverse complement.
CTTGCCACACGCGCAGGATTATTGCACGATATAGGCAAAGCGCGGACACACGATTTTAAAGGCACACACGTAGAACTTGGCGCAGAGATTGCAAGACGTTATAACGAACCTGCAGTTGTGCTAAATGCGATTCTATCGCATCACGGCAATGAAGAAGTTAAAAGTGTTGAGGCTGCCGCAGTTTGCGCTGCTGATGCCTTGTCTGCTGCACGTCCGGGTGCTAGACGAGAAGTGCTAGAGAATTATCTACGTCGCGTTAGCGAGATTGAAAAAATCGCAATGTCAAAAATGGGTGTTTTACACGCGTATGCCATAAACTCCGGGCGTGAAGTACGCGCAATCGTGAAATCAGAGGATATTAGCGATGATGAATCCTATCTCCTTGCTAAAGAAATCGCTAAAGACATAGAATCGCAAGTGCAATATCCCGGCGAAGTCAAAGTTAGCGTAATCCGCGAAACAAGAGCTTGTGCGGTAGCGGGGTA
>JALEPE010000063.1 GCA_022766795.1 Helicobacter sp. | reverse complement strand
AATAACTCCACCATTCCGCGCTTTAATTTAAGTTTTCCAGACCTCTCAAGCTCTTTTAACATTCGTGAAATAGCCTCACGTGCGCTTCCTAGCGCATTTGCGATTTCTTCGTGTGTGATATATAGAACCCTACAACATCCTTTGTTTTGCTGTTCTAAACGCGCTTTTAAAAACTCTAAAATCCTATCTCCTAGAGAATCAAAGGCTAAAGAACTAAGTGATGACACAACGCGACTTAGTCGCTCGGCAACTAAATCCGCTTGGAATTGTTTAGCAATGGGATATTTTTGACTAAGCGTGTGAAAGGTCTTGCTGGGGAGAATCATTACATTAGAAGTCTGCATAAACTCTAAATTCACATCAAAGCAGATGTTTTTTAGCATACAAGACGCAGAGAGAATGCAAAAATCATTATTTTGTAAAATAAATAAATTAATCTCTTTACCCGCTGGCGACACAATATATGCACGCAACGCTCCATCGAGAATCAAAACAAGCCCGCGACACTCATCCTCGCCGCTAAAGATTTTATGATTTTTTGGGAAACTTTTTGTGTAAATGCTTTGCATATACACTGCGCAATCACTAGGGGAAACCTGCCACGATTCCATTAATTCTTTAATGATAGGATTCAACCGCACTTCCTCGTCGCCTTAGAAATTTAGTTTAACGCACTCTTTAGGAACCTTAACCACAACCTTTTTAATATCCATAGGCTCACCGATTGCGATTCCACCCGCGTGCGTATCAATGGATTCAAAGACTGCTAAATTACCCGGAAATAGCTGAATACTAGAGCAAAATTTGCTTGGTGCATATTCAATGAGGTCGCGCTTAGAATCTAAGGGCTGTTTAATCTCGCATAATGTGTTGGGCGCAATAAAAAATAGCTCCACGCCAGAAACCACCATTTGAAAATCTACCATTGCACTATGGCTTTCATAAAAAGCAACTTTCGGCGACTTTGTCTTATAGGCTTGTTCAATCGCCCGCACTCCACTTTCAATCTCTATTTCATAGCTTTCGCCATTTTGCAAGGCACAAATGCGCCTATGCACCGCATTGTCCTCATCTAATGCGTAATAGAGATAATCAAACACGCGTCCTAATACGGCATTTTTTTTAAACTTATTTGCAATATCTGGCAAATATCCCAAAAACATTAAAAATCCTTAAAAATTGTTCAAACCTACCAACATCCAATTATCGTCATTGTCGTGCTCTAGTTCTACAACGCAACCTTTGCCAACACGTAAATTTAATGTCCCCTTCGCACTGATAAAGCGCACAAGCTCGCTAATGCTTGGATTGTGTCCGACAATCACAAGTGTTTGCCAACTCTCTTCCAATCTGTCTTTATCGCGTAAAAAGCCCTCAATTCCCTCTTCTGGGTTGATATTGGGTGTTAATAAAAAAGTGCAATGGGGCTGTTTTTTTGCAATAAATTTTGCCGTATCGCAAGCACGAATCGCAAGCGATGAGACGATTGCATCTACATTAGGATATTTCTTTTTAATAAATTTTGCGATTTGTTTTGCTTGTTTGATTCCTTTTTTTGTTAAAGGACGTTTTAAATCATCCTTATTAACCCATTTGTCCCGACTCTCTGCTTTTGCGTGACGCACTAAAATTAGACGCATATTGTACTCCTTTTAAAGTTTTTCAATCATTTTAATAACGAGTGAAGCACTGATTTTAGCACTTGTCGCTAAAAATTCCTCATAACTGATGAGTGCTTCATCACCTGCATTGTCTGAAATTGCTCTAATGACACAAATTGGAGTATTTAAGTTATCGCACACAACGGCTACGCTTGCTCCCTCCATTTCTATGGCGTCCGCTTTAAATTCTTTTTGAATCCACTCCTTTTTTTCTTTGGAATGAATGAATTGGTCGCCTGTTGCCACGACACCTTCATATAAATGAATGCCATTTTCTTTTGCTGCTGCTTTTGCGATTCCGTTGAGTGTGGAATCGGATTGCGTGAAAATCTTGCCATCACTAATATAGCCAAAAGGATGTCCAAAAATTGTAATATCCACATCGTGCTGGCAAAGTTTAGTGGCTAGAACTAAATCACCCACTTTGTATTGCGGATTAATCCCCCCCGCGACACCATTGAAAATGATCTGCTCACACCCAAAGTGCAAAATCATCACACTCGCAGTGAGTGCAGAATACACTTTGCCAATACGACTGCACGCGATGATTAAAGTCTTTTTGCCAAGCGACACTCTATAGTAGCTATGTCCGCAAAACTCAATAGTTTCATAGGCTTGATAATGTTCCAAAAGTGGCGTAATCTCCTCTTGCATCGCCCCAATAATTCCAATTGTCATACTAATCCTTTTGTAAAAAATCTTGAATCTCTGCATAAGTTTGCAAAGCAATCGTTTCTTTTTGACTTAGACGCTTATTTAAACCTTTTAGCACACTTCCACCACATTCAATGAAGCCGTCAATATCCGCATCATTTTCCCGAATGGATTGCTTGTAAAGCACAGGTGAAACAAGCTGATTTGCTAGCAATTCTAATGCTTGTGCTTTTGTCGCATAGGGCTTTGCGCTAACATTTGAGATAATGGGAAAGTTAAAGGAATCGCAAAGGGCATCGTCTAATAATGCTTTAAAATCCCCACACATACTCTCTAAAATCGGGCAGTGGCTCGCCACAGACATTGGTAACATTAACGCCCTTTTTGCTCCAAGTCCTTTTAATTCCACTTCCAAGTCTTGCAAATCCTCTTTGCTACCGCCAAGCACCATTTGTCCATCGCCATTGTAGTTAGCACACCATACTTTTAATCCGCGATTCCGTTTTTTCTCACAAAACTCCTCCAATATGGAATCCTCTAGCCCTAATACAACCATCATTCCAGCTGCCTTTGTCTTGCACGCTGTTTCCATTAAGATTCCACGTTGATGCACTAGAGCGATTGCTTTTTCAAAACTTAATACTCCACTTGCGCAAAGTGCGCTAAACTCGCCTAGAGAATGTCCAAGCCCAAAAGCAATGTTTGCACCTAACTTTGGCGCAATCAAAGAAAATGCGCTAAAACTTACAAGTAGAATCGCAGGCTGTGTATATTGCGTAGAATTTAATTTTGTATTCTCACTGAAACAAAGTGCTTGCATATCCTCTTTTAACACTTCGCTAGCACACTCAAACAATGCCCTAACTTCTGCGTTATTGTCAAATAAATCTTTTCCCATTCCTACGTTTTGACTACCCTGTCCGGGAAAAATAACTGCCTTACCCAAAAAATTCTCCTTTACATACTAACTTTAGCTTTAACGCCAAGTAAATCTAGCCCAAGCGTAATAGAATGCGCCACCACAATAAGCACTGCTAAGATTTGCTTTTCATTCTCTGTATTCAAAATTTTAGTTGTTGTGTAAAAATGGTGCAACTCGCCTGCAAGCGCATACAAATAATCCACAACCTTATTTACTAAACGTTGTTCAAATGCGTCATTAAGCACCTTTTGCAATCCTAATGCCAAAACCAATAAATCCCGCAAATTCTCTGGCGCGTCTTTTAGCGATTCCACATAGGATTGCATTGATGCGTTATATTGCGATTCCATAGAAATGCTAGCTTTTGTAAAAAGTGTGTGGATTCTCGCATTTGCATAATTAATGTAATACAATGGGTTACTTGCATCTTGCTTTTGTAAATCATTCACATCAAATTCCAAATGTGTATCGGGTTTCTTGCTTAAAAACATTAATCTTAATGCATCTGCGCCTATATCATCTACCACATCTTTCATTAAGATGAAATTCCCTGCACGTTTGCTCATTTTATAAGGGATTCCGTCTTTTAAAAGTGCTACCATTTGCGCTAAAAGCACTTCTAGTTTTTGACTCTCAAATCCTAAAAACTCAATGGCTGCTTTCACGCGCGCAATATAGCCGTGGTGGTCTGCACCCCAAATATTAATATAGCGGTCAAACTCGCGTTTAAACTTATTTCTATGGTAGATAATATCTCCAGCTAAATATGTTGCTTCGCCATTTTCGCGCACAATGACACGATCTTTTTCATCGCCATATTCTGTGGATTTTAGCCATAATTTCTTATCTTCTTCATATACGCCTTGGTGAGCCTGTAAGCATTGCAATGTGGAATCCCACTCTGAAAATAAAGTTTTTTCGCTCACATAAGAATCAAAACTAATGCCGACTTGTGCGAGATTTTGTTTAATTTCATCAAGCATTTTATTTCTGCCAAATACATTGAGTGCATCTAGCGATTCCATATTTTTAAATGCGGTATCGCCTAAACTTTCCCTTGCATCTTGCGCTAATTCAAAAATATATTCCCCTTGGTAGCACTCACTTGGTAGTTCTCTACTCTCGCTAAAAACAAGATGTCTGCCCGCATAATAGATAGATTTACCTAGTTTTTCAATTTGCGCGCCCGCATCATTAACATAATATTCAGTATAAATTTTGTAGCCTAAAAATCGCCCAATACGCGCTAAACTATCGCCAAATACTGCTCCGCGTGCGTGTCCGATATGCAAAGGTCCTGTGGGGTTTGCACTCACATATTCTAGTAAAATATGCTCTTTTTGGGATTTTGTATGTTTGGATTCCATTTTGCCTTGCAAAAATTCCCACGCACATTGTGCTAAAAACGCATTGCTAAGCGTGAAATTCACATAACCATTCACTACACTCACGCTCGCAATTTGTGGTAAGTTCTCTAGCTTTTGCGCAAATTCTTGTGCAATCATTTGTGGGGCTTTACGCAATGTTTTTGCAAAACTAAATGTCGGCAATGCGAAATGTCCTAAACTTTTATCACGTGGCTTTTCTAATATACTAGAAACACCAAGTGTAGAATCAATAATTTCTTTAATGGCTTGATACATTGCTTAGGCTTTTGTGCTTTCGTTAATTTTGGAATCTTGAGCATTTGTAGAGTTTGTCGCAGTTTTATCCTGCTCAATCTTTGTATTTTGCGCAATTTCCTCTTCATCTTCTTTAACGGCTTTTTTGAAATTTTTAATTCCTGAACCTAAGCCTTTTGCTAAATCTGGAATCTTTTTTGCACCAAAAAGCACGATAATAATCAATAAAACAATTAATAACTGCTGAACGCTCGGCATCATTGTAAAATCCTTAAATGTAGAAATTTCTCAAATTATAGCATAATTTTATTTTGGTGTGCTAAATTCTAAAATGTAGAATCGTGTTGAAAGCCTATGCCGTTTTCCATAATTTAAATATCAAAATTTTCATCACTTGCAAACACATACCGCTTATTGCAATAGCAAAACTCCAACTTGTATGCGTGGAGCATTAGACGCGAAGCTCCAAAATATTCTATGCGCTTAGAATCACTTAAGGGGTGCGCACTCTCTTGTGTGATAAACTCACAATCTAAATATTCCCGACTATGCGCGTCTTTCGCGCCATAGAGTGGGTCGCCTAGAATTGGAATCCCTAACGCATATAAATGCACGCGAATTTGGTGTGTGCGCCCTGTTTTTGGCAAAACTTTTATTAGCGTATAATGTGAGTCTCGCGTTACAACACCTAATGTTTCAAAAGTGGTTTGCGCTTCTTTAAACTTCAGAGATTCCGTGTTTGGTTCTCCTAAATAGCGCGAACGCACGCATAAATCTCCGCCTTTAGGTTGTGTGGCTAGTGGAAGCGATAACACGAAGCTATAAGCCTTTAAATCCCCTCTAACGACTGCTAAATATTCCTTTTTTATTGCGCCTTTGATAAACATTTCTCCAAGTTTTGCTATGCTATTTTTGTGTTTCCCAACTAGCACTAAACCACTTGTCTCTTTATCAATTCTGTGCGCTAAACTAGCTTCTCTCCCATACAAAGCACGAATTTCGTCCATCAAACTATGGTGTGCAAATGCACCTTTAGGGTGGATTAGCATTTTGGAAGGTTTGTTGAAAATGGCAAAATCTTCATTTTCAAAAAGTGGTTTTAACCCTAAAGAATCAGGCTTAAACATAAGCACTTGCACGCAATTTTGTAAAATTTTATTTTTTTGTGTTAAGACTTGCCCTTCATAAAACACCCTGCCTTTATTGATATAACGTTGTGCCTCTGCCATATTTAAATGCAGATTTTGCCTTAAAAACTCATAGGCGCGCAGTGGTGTGTCAATACTAAAACTCTCTTTAATATAAGGCATTTTTTAACTTTTTAAGGGGTGTTATGTTAGCATTATTGTAGCACAAAACTTGAAAGGATTTTTATGGTAGAACGATATGCAAGAGAAGAGATGAAAAAACTTTGGGATACGAATGCGAAGTATTCTGCGTGGTTAGAAGTAGAAAAGGCGTTGGTGCGTGGGTGGAATAAGCTTGGATTGATTCCCGATTCTGATTGTGAAAAAATTTGCAAGAATGCGAAGTTTGATATTGAACGCATTGATGCGATAGAAGCAGTAACAAAGCACGATTTAATCGCCTTTACTACAAGTGTGGCGGAATCGTTGGGTGAGGAATCGCGTTGGGTGCATTATGGAATCACGAGCAGTGATTGTATTGATACTGCGGTAGCATTGCAAATGCGTGATTCTTTAAAAATTATCTTAAAAGATATTGCACAAGTGCGTGAGGCGATTAAAACGCGTGCTTATGAGCACAAAGAAACGCTTATGGTGGGACGCTCTCACGGAATCCACGGAGAACCTATTACCTTTGGACTTGTTTTGGCGATTTGGTATGATGAGTTGGGGCGACATCTAAAGGCATTGGAATCCACTTTAGATGTAATTGCTGTGGGACAACTAAGTGGCGCAATGGGGAATCTCGCCCATACGCCTATGGAGCTAGAGGAACTTGTTTGCGCTGAACTTGGGCTAAAAGCTGCACCTGCAAGCAATCAAGTGATTCAACGTGATAGATACGCAAGATTAATGAGTGATTTAGCTCTCCTTGCAAGTAGTTGTGAAAAAATAGCTGTAGAGATTCGGCATTTACAACGCACGGAAGTGTATGAAGCAGAAGAGTTTTTTGATGTTGGGCAGAAGGGAAGCTCCGCAATGCCTCACAAACGCAATCCTGTATTAAGCGAAAATATTACCGGACTTTGTAGAATGATTCGCTCTTATGCGATTCCGGCAATGGAAAATGTGGCACTTTGGCACGAGCGTGATATTAGCCACTCTAGCGTGGAACGTTTTATCTTGCCTGATGGCTTTATTACAACAGATTTTATGTTACACCGCTTAAAAGGGCTTTTAGAAAAACTTGTTGTGTATCCAAAAAATATGCTAAAAAATCTCAATCTTACAGGTGGGCTTGTGTTTTCACAACGCATTCTACTAGAGCTTCCTAAAAAAGGCGTTTCGCGCGAAGATGCGTATAAAATCGTGCAACGCAACGCAATGAAAGTATGGCAAGACTTGCAACAAGGCAAGGCAGCCGTCAATGCAGAGGGTGAAAGCTTGTATCTACAATATCTCTTGGCGGATTCTGAACTTATAGGGCTAATTGGAGAGAGTGCCGTGCGCGAATGCTTCGAATTTAACTACTACACAAAAAATGTGGAAGCAATCTTTAGAAGGGTATTTGGGTAGAATCTGATTTAAAGGACGATAATGCAAAATAAAATGACTTTTTTAGAACTCGCAATTGTGATTCTACAAGATGCAAATGCACCGCTAACAAGTAGGCAAATATGGAAGAGAGCTTGTCAAAAAGACTTAGATAAAACACTAAACAGCAGAGGCAAAACACCGCAGGATACGCTTGCAGCTATACTTTATGTCAATGTAAGAGATAAAGTGGATTCTCCCTTTATTCTTGCTTCAAGGCGTCCTGCAACTTTTTGGCTAAAAGCAAGGAAAAATGAGCTCCAAAACGCTTTAAGCAAATCCATAGCGCAAGATATAAATCTTAATCCGTCCAAGCAAAAAAGTCGATTTCACGAACGCGATTTGCATCCACTTTTTGTGCGCTTTGCAAAAGATTATTTTGATGTATATTCCAAAACAATCTATCACGAAAAGAGCAAAAAAGGACGTGGTGGGGAAGATAAGTGGAATTACCCCGATATTGTAGGGGTGCATTTTCCCTTTAATGATTATAGCGAGAAGGAAACATTGGATTTAACACAGAATCTGAATTGTCGTGATTTTAAAATTTATTCTTTTGAGTTAAAAATTTCTCTTGATTTTAGCAACTTAAAAGAGAGTTATTTCCAAGCAGTTTCAAACTCTAGCTTTGCTAATGAGGGGTATTTAGTGGTGTTTGAAGAGTTAGATTCTGAAGTGCTTAATGAGCTAAGAAGACTGCACCAAAGTTTTGGCATTGGACTTATTAAGCTAGAAGTGGAATTCACAGAATCTCAAGTGCTTTTACCCTCTGCACAAAGGAACTTGGACTTTAAAACCATTGATATGTTAGTTAATAAAAATCCTGATTTTAAGGAGTTTATAGATACGATAAACGGGGATATTCAAACAAACGATAAAAGGCGCATTGCCACGCAATACTACGATAAAATTCTTGACGATGAAACATTGGAACATTATGCCATTGAACACAAAATGATACCAAACGTTTAAAATCCAATTAATTTAAAAAATTATTAACTTTTTGTAGCTTTAATTAAGTAAAAAAAGAGTAAATTTAAACGATTTTTTAACTTAATGTGAAGGAAGGTTAAGGTTTATGGAAAAAGAGAATCTTTTACTCCGGCAAGCAGAAGAGAGACTAGCAAAACTCGCTAAGTTTCCAGCACTCAAAAAAGGTGATAGCATTAAAAAAATGCTAAAAGAAAAAGGAATCTCAAGACGAGATTTTATGAAATGGGCGGGGGCGATGACAGCGATGTTATCACTACCGGCGAGTTTCACGCCACTTACTGCAAAGGCGGCAGAAGTCGCAGACCGCCTACCTGTGATTTGGCTACATTTAGCAGAATGCACAGGTTGTAGCGAAAGCCTATTAAGAAGCGATGGACCGGGTATTGCGAGTTTGATTTTTGACTATATTTCCTTAGAATACCACGAAACCATTATGGCAGCTTCTGGTTACCAAGCAGAGGAAAATTTGGAATCCGCAATAAAAAGATATAAAGGGCGATATGTCTTAATGGTAGAAGGTGGTGTGCCAACAGGACTAGATGGGCAATATTTGACGATTGGCGCGTTTGGGCATACAGGGTTGCAAAATGCAAAAACAGCAAGCGAAAATGCAGCGGCAATTTTTGCGATTGGGACTTGCTCAAGCTTTGGTGGAATCCAAGCTGCAAACCCAAATCCAACTGCAGCAAAGCCGCTAAGTGCGGTTACAAATAAGCCGGTGATTAATGTTCCGGGCTGTCCTCCAAGCGAGAAAAATATCGTAGGCAATGTGATTCATTTCTTGCTTTTTGGAACTCTACCACAACTTGACGCTTTCAATCGCCCAAAATGGGCTTATGGCTTAAGAATCCACGATTTGTGCGAGAGACGCGGACATTTTGACGCGGGTGAATTTGTGCAAACCTTTGGCGATGAGGGAGCAAAAAATGGCTACTGCCTCTATAAAGTCGGTTGCAAAGGACCCTACACTTTCAACAACTGCTCCAAACTCCGCTTTAATTCCCATACGAGTTGGCCTATCCAAGCAGGACACGGCTGTATTGGTTGTAGTGAGCCAAATTTCTGGGATACAATGGGACCTTTTGAAGAACCACTTGCAAACAAGCTTTATGATACGCCTTTCTTTGGTGGGGCAGACCGCACCGCAGATAATATTGGAATCACACTGCTTGGTGCAGCGGCAATCGGTATGGCGGCACACGCAGTGCTAAGTGCGGTGAGAAAAGACAAAGAATAAGGAGAATTTATGACAAAACGAATCATTGTAGATCCTATCACAAGGATTGAGGGACATTTAAGAATTGAAGTGATTGTTGATGAGAACAATGTCATTACAGACGCTTATTCTAGCTCTACTTTATGGCGTGGAATAGAGGTTATTGTAAAGAATCGCGACCCTAGAGATGTAGGTTTTATGGTGCAAAGAATCTGTGGCGTTTGCACCTATTCCCACTACAAAGCGGGAATCACTGCGGTAGAAAATGCGCTAGGCATTAAGATTCCCTTTAATGCGCAAATGGTGCGAAGCTTGATGAATGTTTCACTTGTAATGCACGACCATTTGGTGCATTTTTATCACTTGCACGGGCTAGATTGGTGCGATATTACAGAAGCCCTTAAAGCAGACCCCAAAAAAGCCTCTGAACTTGCCTTTAAATATTCCAAGAATCCGATTGCAACGGGTGTAGACGAATTGAGTGCTGTGCAAGAAAAAGTCAAGGCTTTTGCAAGTGCAAAGCAGGGCTTAGGACCTTTTGCAAATGCGTATTGGGGACACAAAACTTATAAATTCTCCCCCGAGCAGAATCTCATCGTGCTTTCTCACTACTTAAAAGCCCTAGAAGTGCAAAGAGTTGCGGCGCAAATGATGGCAATCTTTGGTGCAAAACAACCCCACCCACAAAGCTTAACCGTTGGGGGTGTAACTTGTGTTGCAGATATTTTAGATCCAAGCAGATTAGGCGATTGGCTAACCAAATATAAAGAAGTGGGCGATTTCATTAACCGCGCGTATTATGCCGATGTTGTAATGGCTGCTGAAGTGTTTAAAAACGAACCAAGCGTGTTAAAAGGTTGTGGTGTGCGTAACTTCATCTCTTATGCAGAGATTCCGGTTAATCACAATGAAACGCTTTATAGTAGCGGTGTTGTAAGAGGTGGAGATATTTCTAAACTCTTAGAAATTGATGAGAACCTCATCACAGAGGAAGCCACACACTCTTGGTATCAAAACGATAAAGCCTTGCACCCTTATGATGGGCAAACAAATCCAAATTACACAGGCTTTGTAGATGCGAATACTATCGGGGCAGACGGAAAAGAAATCCCCACAAAAGCATTGAATTTAGAGGGCAAATATAGCTGGATTAAATCCCCGCGCTACAATGGCGAACCAATGGAAGTAGGACCTCTTGCAACGGTGGTTGTAGGATTAGCCGCAAAGAATCCGCGCATTACAAAAATCGCAACACAATTCTTAGAGGATACCGGATTGCCACTTGAAGCACTCTTTAGCACATTGGGTAGAACCGCTGCAAGACTTTTAGAGTGCAAACTCTCTACCGATTATGGAATCGAAGCCTTTAATTCTTTAGTAGAGAACCTAAAAACAGGCGACCAAAGCACTTGCGCTCCTTATAAGATTGACAAAAAGAAAGAATACAAAGGGCGTTATATCGGTAATGTGCCACGCGGAATGTTAAGCCATTGGGTAAGAATCAAGGACGGCGTGGTTTCTAATTATCAAGCGGTTGTGCCAAGCACTTGGAATGCGGGACCAAAAGATTCCAAAAACCAAATGGGACCTTATGAAGCCTCACTTGTTGGAATCAAAGTGCAAGACATCACTCAACCCTTAGAAATTATCCGCACGATTCATTCTTTTGACCCTTGTATCGCTTGTGCAGTGCATTTAATGGATACAAAAGGCAATGAAATTAGTCAATACAAGCTCAATCCGATTGCGATGCAATGCAACATTTAAGGAGAGACTATGGAGACAAAATACAAAGCCGTGTGTGAGTTTTCCAAACTCACACGCATTTTCCACTGGATTAGGGCGTTAGCGATTTTTGTTTTAATTGCAACAGGATTCTACCTTGCTTATCCTTTTTTAGCACCCAATAATTTTACGGGTGAGCCTACGGGATTCCTCTATGCATCTGTGAGAAGTTGGCATTTAATCATTGGATTTGTTCTTATTGCTATAACAATTTTTCGTTTTTATTTGCTTTTTTTTACACGCGAATGCGCGATGGAGAGACGCTCTGTTTTGGACTTTTTCAATCCTTTTGTGTGGTTTGGAATCCTAAAAACTTATTTGCTCTTTGGAGGACACCCACATTTAAAAGGCACTTACAATCCTTTGCAATTCATCACTTATTTGGGTGTTTTTTTCTTAATTGTGGTGATTTCTTTAAGTGGGCTTGTGTTATACGCACACGTTTATCACGATGGCTTAGGCGGAATGATTGCACCTTTAATGAAACCCCTAGAGGTGCTTTGTGGCGGAATCGCTAATGTGCGCTTATTGCATCATATTTTAACTTGGGCGTTTATTATTTTTATCCCGATTCATATCTATATGGTAAGTTGGAATAGTGTGAAATTCCCGGGTAGTGGCGTAGATACAATCTTTAGCGGTGTGAAGTTTGAAAAAGAACAATAACCTCTCTAGCGATTCCTTGTGAATCGCACTTTCTGCATTCAAGGCAAACATGAAAATTCTCATTTTAGGCATTGGCAATATTCTTTTTGGTGATGAGGGCATTGGGGTGCATTTGTCCAATCTGCTGAAAGTTAATTACACTTTTAGCGGGGAACATTGCGTAGATATTGTAGATGGCGGGACAATGGCGCAACATCTAATCCCCCTTATCACACAATACGATTCCGTGTTGATTATAGATTCCATTGACGCAAAAGAAGCAAAAGTTGGCGATGTCTATTTTTTTGATTTTAATGCGATTCCAAATGCGATCACTTGGGCGGGGAGCGCACACGAAGTAGAAATGCTGCAAACCTTACGAATGATTGAAATGTTAGGCGATTTGCCTCCGACTAAAATTTTAGGCATTAAACCCTTTATCATCGGTGAGAATCCAACCTTTGAATTAACCGCAGAAGTGCAAAAGGGCGCGAAATTAATGGAATCCCAAGCCATTGTCTACTTAGAATCGCTAGGCGTTGTAGTCTCTAAAAAAGCCCACCAAGACTTGCAAGACATTGCGCGACTTTCTTATAAAGGATATTAATGGAATCTCTCATTGCGGGATTTATTTTTACGCAAATTGCGGACTTTTATCACGATAAGAGCGTTAAAAACTTCCTTATAAAATCTCTTTATCAGGCACTACAGGATTCTAAATTGCAAGGGCAATGTGTGGAGCAGACTTGCGATTCCATTTGCTTAGAAGTTGCAGGCGATAAGCAAAGTATTTTAACCTTTAGCGAAAGTCTAGCGCAGTATATTCCCCTCTCTTTGCAATGGGTGTTTAAGGAAATGGTGTTGCTAGATTCCTTTAGCACAGAGCATTTATTGCGCGGGGAGGATTTGCTAAATAGTGGATTCCTCACACCTTTAGAGACGCAAAAGATTAGTCAAAACGATACGCAAAATTTTTGTGATTTATGGGGAAAGTTTGTAGATTTTGCTCCTGCTAAAATGACTTTGCTTGACAAAAATGAGAGAATCACGATTTCCAATGCTTCTAAGCTTAGAGAATCCCTCCAAAAATGTGCGCAATGGCTCAAAAGTGGTGAGAGGATTTTTATTAAAAGCCTTTTAGGCAAATGGGAGTTAGCCCTTTTAGATGAAAAGGCAAAAACCACACTGCCCGCTTGCGAGGAGCTGTGCTTTATGCCCTTTTGTTTGGATAATGCAAAAATGCTTTTTAGGGCGGAAAATGAGGATTTACAAGCCTTAGCAACTTTGGAAAAACCTTTCCTCACTCTTAGCCCTAAAAGCGTGTTTGCGGAGTTTTTTACAGGCAATTTTGTGAAAGTCGTCTTGCCTTATGACCCTTATTTGTTGCTGCTTAGTAAGTTTTTGGATTCCTTTAGTGGCTTGTATTTGCTGCCTTTGACAGAAAAACGCAACAATGGAATCTGTGTATTTGTGGAATCGCAAATGCCAAAACTCACCATTAGTGTGGCAAAAAATGGCTTGGTTTTGCCCCATACTTTCGCGCCAAATACAACTAACGCGAACCTAAAAAGTATGCAAACAAGCATTCAAACCAATGCGCTAGAACGCGTCAATGCGCTTTATCTAGGAAGAAATGCCACGCGATTTTTACTCTATTTTAACACACATTTCAAAGAAGCCTTAGATTTTCGCTTTGAATCCAATCTCTATCACTTCATTATCGCTTTAGAATCGCAAAATCAAACCACGCAAAGTTTGCTTAAAAACTTCACAGAACACAATGAGGAGTTAATCCAAACCTTAAAATCACTACCCAAAGATTCTAAAATATCCGATAACTTATTGGATTTAATTGGTATGGCTGGGGTTTTACTCAATCTTGGTTGTGCGGATAATTTAAGGGATTCCGCTTACGCCCTGTTGCAAAATGCCGCAATCTTTATAGGGCAAAAAGGACCGCGTATTGACTTTAGGCTAGAGCGCGACAAAGAGGGGAAAATTTATCTTGACACTTTGCAAACCTTGCGTTCCGTGATGAGCTTCAAACTTGCAGGAGTTGAAACCGCTTTGCTTTGCTTTGGAATCCTAGATTCTCTAGCGGAATTTTTCGCAAATTTAAGCCGCGATATGGAGGAAAACTATCAAACACAAGGGATTGTAATCTGCGGAGAAATATTTTTAAACAAGCAATTTTTGAATCAATTTTTGCACTATCTCCCGCAAAACTCTGCGGTCTTTGCGTCTGAAGTTATGGAGTTTCAAGACTAACTTTTGGAATTCTTTTTCTTAGAATCTTTACTCCTGCTTATCCAAATAACGCGCGTCAAAGAGGCTGTTTAAATGCACATTGCCTAAAGCTACTTTCAAGGAAGTAAAAAAGTTTGGATTTGCTTCCTCCATTTCTTTAAGCATTTGTTTTGTTTTTTCTCGCGCAAAGGGGCGTTTGTCATCTGTCCGCCATAGCACAGGGCAATTACAATCTGGCGCAATGTAAATGTTGTTTTTTGCGATAAAGTCAATAATCTGCCGCTCCCGCACAAAAAGAAGCGGACGAATCACAAACAAGCCATTGTCTGCCTTATAAAGTGGTGGCATAGAGCGCAATGCGCCATTATAAGTAAGATTCATCATAAAGCTTTCTGCGGCGTCATCTAAATGGTGCGCTAAGGCAAGTTTATTGAATCCTCCCTCTAGGGCTTTGGTATAGAGCGCACCCCGCCGCATACGCGAACAAAAGCTGCAAACCACGCTTCCCTCGCGCTTGTTTTCCTCTAAAATCTTATAAATATCTGTGCGGTAGAGTTCATAGGGGATTCCGTTTTTTTCGCAATATTCAAAGATGTATTCATACTCGCCCCCGCGTCCATAATCAATCGTAACTGCCTTAAACTCAAAGCTAAAAGGCGCGTATTTTTTCAGCCTTGCTAGAAGTGTCGCTAAAAGTATGGAATCCTTGC
The DNA here is from genome assembly GCA_022766795.1 of Helicobacter sp. GTDB lineage: Bacteria > Campylobacterota > Campylobacteria > Campylobacterales > Helicobacteraceae > Helicobacter_D. The sequence goes on along the minus strand of JALEPE010000063.1, from coordinate 88 downwards.
CCCCGCTTAAGCCCAAAAGCACCTTATCACCCTCTTTGATGAGGTTAAATTGCGCATTGGTTTGCCCTGTGATTCTTAAGATTTTTTT
>JALEPE010000056.1 GCA_022766795.1 Helicobacter sp. | reverse complement strand
GATAAATTGCTCGTATTTTTGGGCGGTTTTGTAAAGTTCCAGCCACGAAAGCGCGTATTGTGGAATCGGATTTTTTCTACCCCAATGGTTCGTCATCGTCTTGTAATTTACATTAAGTTTCTCGCAAAACTCCTTGCGTGTGAGGTTTAGCCCCTTTAATTTTTCGTCAAATTCTTCTCTTGTCATTGTTTCTCCTATGCCCGCCTTTACCTTTGTTAAAGGCGAAAAAATGAGCCTTTCCGTCTCATTTTTATTGTGATTAAGCAGGGGGACACCCCCCCCTAAAAAAAGGGATAAAAAGTTGTTTAGGATTATAGCATAAATTGCTAAAAAGGTTGTAAAAATGGAAAACTGCAAGAGAGCTTCAAGAAAAGCGGTTGAGATTTTAGCGGATTCTTTGGGATTAGGTTTTTACCATACTCAAAAACAAGGTTTTTTTATCTACAAGGATTTAAGCACGACAAGCAAAACAAGGTGCAAAGTGCTTTTTAAGAGTAAGATTTTACGCAACATTAGGGGGTTTTTGCTAGAGCTAAAAAAACAAAAAGAGCATAAGGCAAGAATGGCTTTTATTAAAGAGAATTTAGAAAAACGCAATATTGCGCTAAATAAAGGGCAGAATGTAGAATCACACTTCCAGCCTTCTTTTTGCTTTTAGGGGGTGGTAAATGGATTTAGATTTAAAAGATTCTTTGGAGATAAAAGAAATTGCTAAAAAAATTGCGGATACTTGCGGGTATTTGAAAGAATTGCAAATGCTAGAGAGCTTGTATCCACGAGAAAATTACCTTGATTTTTTAGATTTATTAAGAATCCACGCTTTTTTTGCGCTTGATAATGTGGAAGTTTCAAAGGGTTTTTCTACCTTTTTTGATGAGAATGTGGAATTTTTTAAAAAGTGGTTAGAAAATGAAGCTTTTGAGATTGGCAGAGAAAGCTTTTTAAGCTTTCTTGAGATTGGATTTAAAGATTTCTTTTGATGATTTTTTAAATGGCGCAAAAGAGGTTAAAGAAAGGGTGGTGCAAGGTTTTGTATATTCTGCTTCTTGCGCCTTATATAGTTATTTGAATGAATTTTTTAGAAAAATATAAGCGGAGTGTGACAATGAAAAAGTTTAATAGTTATATGGAAGCCCTGCAAGACGCTTATAACGAGTTAATGAGTGCGCCAGACCCTTTGCACTATGAGACAAAAGAGCGAGAGTGGGACGGGTGCATTTTTTATCTAAAGCTATATGCAGATGACGGGGCATTGGGGAAATGGTATCACAATAAAGGCTATAAAAATTTTAGCAACATTGAGATACACCCCGATAATATTGCAGAGCTTAAGGCTAATTTTAAGAAAAAGGAGGCTTGAAATGGATTGGATAAATTTTGATGATATGCCCGAATTTGTGGCATAGGTTGAAGAGATTTTAGAAAAAGAGGGTTTAAGCGTGAGCGAGGAGGAAGTGTGGGAAGTTGCAAGGGAATACACTTATCCGCCTTTGTTTCAAAATATTTATATGGAATTGTGCTTTATGCGTTTAGAGAGTTTGTGTGAATCACATAACCTTATCTGTGGTTATCAAGTAAATTGCCTTGCAAGTTCTTTCAGTATAGAGGGCGAGGAATTTTATAGCACAGAGGATTTTTATAACAGAATCCGCGAAAGCTCATAAAAAATGGGTAAAAATGCTTACAAAACAAGAGGCTTTGCGGGAATTGGTTTTTGATTCCTTGCAAGAGCTAAGAGAATTTGTGTATCGGATTGAATTGCGAAGCTTTACAAAAGGGCAAAGGTTAGTGATTGTCTTTTCTAACTTTTTTGCCTTGCAAGAATGGAATAAAAAATAAGCTTCCATAATGGAGAGAATGCGAGAGCTTTACAAAAAAGGGGATTGAAAGATATTGTAATTTTTAATAAAGTTGTAGCAGAAGCTAAAGGGCAGAATCTTTTGTATAAGGAGCGTTCAAAAGGTGAATTTAAGATTTTATCTCACTCTCCAGAAGTGAGGGCAATTTTTGAAAAGATCAAGGTTGCAATTAAAGAAAATTCAGAAAAAGATAGGGTTTAAAATGGAAAATATGGTAAATTTTAAGAGAAAGAAAAAACTTTGCATTTTTGGATTTAGATTAAGGAGGTGGTTATGATTGATACGATTATTTTTATTTGGAGCTTGGTGGGAATAATATACTTTTTCTTATTTTTACCATTTGTATATATCTACGGAATGAGTGTTAGAATGGCTAAAGGAAATATTGTAGCCTTTTTTGTTTATTTAGTGGTTTTTAATCTTTTAAAAACAGCCGAAAGTATGTAGATTAAATAGGAGGGTAAAAATGGAAGCAGAGTTAGATTCTCCCATATTTTCAAAAGAATTACAAAAGCATTTTATTAAGATTAAACAAAATTATGATAAAGCCCAAAATGCCTTTTCAAAAGATAATTATGAGCATTTTAATGATTATTTTGGCAGTGTTTTAAAAAGTTTATATCATTTAGAAAAAACCCCCGAGTTTATGTATAGGCTGATAAGATTTAGAAAAGCTTATTTTAACCCTTTGCAAACCGAAAGTGGTGTTTATGGTGCAGGACTTTCTTATAAGGCTAAAGTTTGGGGTAAAGGTAAAAATAAAGAAATGAGAGTTAGCGGGGTTATTCCTAGCAACACACAACTTAAAAAAGAGCTAAGGCTATCAAAACTAGAGCAAGAAAGATTAGCAAAAAGCTTATTTGTGGATATAGGTTTAAATCCTGATGCTTATAATATCATAAGTTTAATAGTTTGGCTTGAGAATTTTATGCAAAGAATAGGCAAAAATGGAACTCTTCACACTTTGCAATACGATGAATCTTTAAGACCTTATAAAAGAAATAGGATTTTAAGAAGCGATACAATCACACAAGCTAAAGCAAAGATACGATTAGTTGGTTGTGGATAAATTTTGATAAAATCCCTAAAAATAGGGCTTAAGAAAGGATATTTAAAGCAAGTATTCTGTATAATTCTTATGGATTTAGGGTATCGGCTTTCTTAAAAAGGAGACGATATGGCAGAAGTTATAATTGCACTTGTTGTTATACTTTTGCTTATCCTA
>JALEPE010000018.1 GCA_022766795.1 Helicobacter sp. | reverse complement strand
ATTAGCAAGTTGATTTAATTCCACAACGCTTCCTATATCCATCGCAATGACATCTTTAAGGAGCATTTTTTTCTGTCCGATTCTCACTTTTACTTGCAAACGCACATCTAAGAGCATTGCTATATTTTTCATTTCAATATTATTTAGCTCAACCCTAGAAGCTGTATTATGCGCGTGAGATTCCGCACTGCTTGGAGTTTCTGCAGGAGCAGACGGGTTAAAATGATTTTCAAATGCGCTAGAGAATCCAAAATATAAAAAATCCGATACAGAACCGATATTGAAGCTAAAAGTATAGAATCCACTAAATTGAGAAAGCCCCAAGTCGCCATCAGCTAAGAAGTTAATGTTATTAAGGGTAAAGCTAAGTTTAGGCAACTCTTTTTGTCCCCCAAGCGATGTAGAGATTGCCCCAAAAATATTAGAAGCAATTTCTTTTGTGGCGTCCAAATCATCTGCGTCCATAGAATCCTTGCTTGCCCCATCGCCTCCTAACATCATATCCGCCAGAGCTGTGGCAACTTTAGGTGCAATAAAAAAAGCGAGTGTTGCGCCGTCGTCTGTATTAATGTCAATCTTTGCCATTGGAGGTTTAATGGAATCACTTTTACCATCTTGCGCCTCAATATGGCTAACTTCTGGAGCTTGCCCTAATAAGCCCTCAATCGTAGCTTTTGTTTCTTGGATAATGAGTTGTAAAAAATCATTTAACATATTAACTCCTAATCTTCTTCTAGCTCATTGGCTCTAGATTTGCGTTGAACTTCGAGCATTTCTAAAATTTCTTTGACTTGATCTTTTTCTGTTTTAATCATTTCTTTAATTTCAATCGTCTTGCGGTAACGATGCAATCCAATTCCCGCTAAGAATTTTTCACGCCCATCTACATTAATAATCACGGTGTCATCTGCAGGGCGGTCAAGGCGCACAATATCGCCCACCCCTAAATCCAAAATTTCGTGCATATTGAGTTTCGTCTCACCAAGCACGGCAGAAACATTAACTTTCGCACCCCCTAAAAGTGCTTGTAATTCTTTATTGCGAGATTTTTTTGCACTTGTTTCGCTTAGCATAATATCCCGACTTGCAAGACGCGAAAGCACGGATTCTAGGGAGATAACAGGATAGCAGAGGTTCATCATACCACTACTATGTCCGATGATAATTTCCATAACCACCATAATAACGATTTCGTTTTGCGCAACAATCTGCACGACATTGGGGCTAGATTCTTTCACATCTACCGTTGGAAAAATCTCTGTAACAGGACCCCACGCCTCTTTGAGATTCTGCATCATTTGACGCAAGATTGTGTCTAGTAAGTTTAATTCAATATCGCTAAATTCACGCGTGGATTCATAAGGATCGCCTTTACCGCCCAAAAGCCTATCAATCATTGGGAATGCAATGCTTGGGTTAATCTCCAAAACCCCTGTGCCATCAAGTGGTTTCATAGAAAAAACATTGAAGCTTGTAGGGCTTGGCAAACTCATCAAAAATTCTCCATAAGTCATTTGATCCACGCTGTGAAGCTGAATCTCTACAATGGAGCGCATAATTGCAGAGATTTGAGAGGATAAGGAACGTGCCATTTTATCGTGGATTCCACGAAAAGCCCTTAATTGCTCTTTGCTAACGCGGTTTGGACGCTTGAAGTCATAGAGTGTAATTTGTCTTTGCTGGACTACCGCAGGTTTTTCAAGCGTTTCTGGCTTGACATCTTCATCATCAACAACTTCTAATAACGCATCAATTTCTTCTTGACTTAATATATCAGCCATCTAGCCCCCTTTTTTCAAGATATTGGCGAATCTTACGAATCACTGCCCTATGGATTTGTGAAACCCTACTTTCACTCACTTCTAAAACTTCACTAATCTCTTTAAAACTCAATTCCTCAAAATAATATAGCTGAATCACAAGCTGGTCATTTTGTGTTGAATGTTCTAAAACTTCCGTAATCACTGCAATTAACTCTTCTTTTTCGATAAATTCTTGCGTATCTTCAAAATTAGAATTTAGCTGGTCATCAAGAGGCATAACACTATAAATCTCACCCGCAATTCTTGCTTCTTTGATTTTTTCCTCACTCTCCCCTAATAATTCTGCTAGATACGCATTGCTAGGCTCTTCCTCGTTTGTATTGTAATATTCTGCAACTGCTCTATCAATGCGTTTAACAAGCGTGCGCATACTACGCGATAATGGATCAAGTGAGCGCAAGTAATCCATCATAGCCCCTTGCACACGCGGTTTTGCATAACCCCAAAAGGAATCATTAAGGCTACTATCATATCTACGCGCAAGCTTAATTAATTCCTCCGTTCCAACGGAAATCAAATCCGTAAAATCTACACTCGCAGGCAATCGCTCTTTGAGGCGAAACGCCATAGCCTTGAGGGCGGGTAGATAATCTAGTGCTAAGGAATCTTGAGAAAACTTAAGCGCGCTTTGATAGCCATTAGAAGTCATCGCCATAAGTTTCGCTTTCTACTTTGGTGGTGGGTTTTGCACGCTCTTCTTCCTCTTCCTCACGCATTGTTTTCTCCATTGTGCGCAAGAATCCACGAATTTTATTTGTTGTTTTCTCGCGTTTATCAAACTCGTCAATATATTCTTCCAATAAAGTATTATAAAGGTTCTTTTTACTAACATTATCTTGCGTATTGATAAAGCGGACAAATAGCGACACACTCACAAGCGTGATAAGGTAGAATCCCATCGTAGAAATAAGCGTTCCTGCAACAATCATTGCAGGATCATCAAATTTTAAAAAGGATAATAAGAGTCCGATAAAAAATCCATTTACAATCGCAAAACTTAAGAAATTATCCATTTTTAAAGACATTTTGTTTCCTTCTATTTCCTAAAAATGACCTAGAATCTTTTTTAAGAATCTACCAAATCGTTTATCTTCTTGCACTAGCACATTTCGTTCCAATTTTTTCGCAAGATTTCTTGCAATCTCTTCAATTTCTAAAGAGGGTGCAGCGTTTGGCTCTATTTTCACAAAGATTCCGCGATTCTTGCTGTAATAATTAATGAGGTTTGTTTTCGTCAGCTTTCCAATGAGTTCTAGCTTCACATTGCCGATATTTGTTTGGGCGATTTTTTGCACTTTTTGAAAAATCATTTGCGCTTCCTCGTTGTTTTTTGCCATATTAATGAGCATAAAAATGCGCTCTTTGAAGTTTGCCGCAAGTTTAATGGTTGCGTATGCGTCTGTGATTGCTGCAGGATCTGGAATCGTAATGACAATCGCCTCATCACTATTTTTCAAAAAGGTTTGTGTGTATTCCCCAATTCCTGCTCCTGTATCAATAATGACAAAGTCCAATCCATCCAAAAATGCAGAATCCTCAATGAGTGTTTCAAACATAAATTCACTTTTGTAGCGAAAAATATCCGTGCCTGAATCGCCCGGAATCAAATAGAGATTCCGCTCTATGGGGACAATAATATCCTTAAGCTTTGCTTGGTTTTTCAAGACGTGCAAGAGGTTTTTCTCGCAACGCACACCAAACATAATATCCAAATTTGCAAGTCCAATATCCGCATCAAAGATTCCAACTTTAAAGCCTAATTGCCAAAGCTTGTAGGCAAGATTCGCACTAAAAGTGGATTTTCCCACCCCACCTTTGCCGCTTGTAATCGTGATAAACTTTGTGCTAGAAGCTTTTGGGGATTCCACAAGAAGATCTAAGTTTGCCGCTTGATTTTTCATCTTAGCCCTTAATCAAACCATCAAGCAAACAATCAATTAAGAAATCGCTGGTTGCAACATTCAAATCATTAGGCACTTCCTGCCCGATAGAGAAGTAACTCACCGGCTTTTTGGTGTCATAAACCAAAGAGAAAATATTTCCATAACTATGCGTTTCATCAAGTTTTGTAAAAAGCAAAGTATCAATCCCCAGCATAGAAAAAGTATGGTAAATGTCCTTTAAATCCTCATATTTTGTTGTCGCGCTCATTACAAGGCTGACATCAATCTTTGTATTTGGGTCGGCATTGACAAAGCTTTTTAGGGATTCTAGCTTTGCTCTATCGTGCTGGGAGCTACCCACCGTGTCAATCAAGATATAATCACAATATTTCAAGGAATCTAGCGCATTGACAAACTCCTCTGTATCCACCACCGTATCAATGCTTAGTTTCATTTTTTTTGCATAAAACATTAGCTGATCCACCGCACCGATTCTATAAGTATCTAGCGTGATGATCCCCACTTTGTAGTTTTTGTTCAGCAGCCTAGAATAACGCGCAGCAAGCTTTGCAAGAGTGGTTGTTTTTCCCACACCTGTGGGACCAACTAGCATCATAATATTTTTTGCATTGCTGCTTAGATTCTCTGCCCTTGCATACACCATTTTGCGCAAAACCTCTCTAAAGTATCGCTTGATAAGCACAGAGTTTTCACGCATTTTAATCGGCATTAGCTCTAAGGTGAGCTGCATAATTTTCTCTAAATGCTCTTTTGCCATACCGCTTGCTTTGGTGATTCTGTAAATCTCTGCAAATTCGTGCGGGATAATCAAGCCATCGCGTTTAGGTCCTCTCTCCTCCCAAAACATATTTTGAATCAATTTTAGCTTATCGTTTAGTCTATCAATTTCACCGCGTATAATGCGCAAATCATTGGATTCCAATGTGGAATCTTTCTTTTTGTTTTCCGTTTGGGATTCTTTGTTTTCCTTTGATTTTTGCTCTTTTTCTCTTGGGGCTTCTTTGTTGGCAGGATTATTGGAATCGGATTCTTTAGTGATTTGTGAATAGGGAGATTTTGGAGGAATCTTACTAGCAACACCCGCAATTTGTGAGATTTGACGCACCGCATCGGAGAGTTGCAAGGAAACATCTTCTGGGAGCGTAGGCGCATTTTGCGCAAGCCGTTTGCGCTCAATCTCTTTTTGTGCGATGAGTTCTAATCTCTCGGCAATGTTATTAGTTTTAATGGGTGTCTGGGTAGTATTTTGCTGCTTCACTTTGGCTTCCTTTAAATCCTCCTCACTAATGGCAACAGAAACTTCATAGCTTCCATCACTTAGCTTCTTTTGGTTGATAATGGAAAACTCATCGCCAAGCTCCTTTTTAGCTTCCGCAAGTGCCTGCGCTGAAGTCTCCGCAGTATAGGTAAATAATTTCATAAATTCCAAACTCCCAAACTTAAATTTTACTAAATAACGGAATCTTAACGCTCAAACGCCTATCCCATTCTTGGTGTGGAATCACTAGCCCACCAACAGCAATACGTTTATCCTTAAAGCCGATAATATCTAAATCTAAAGTGCGTGGAGCATTTTTAAAAGGACGTTTGCGATTCCTCCCAAAGCTTCGCTCTAAATATGCACACAAACTCCAAAATTCTGCGATTCCAAGCCTTGTCTTTAGCCACACAACCGCATTATAAAAATCTGCTTGTGCAGTATAGCCAAAGGCTGGATTTTTTAAAATCGGTGAAGTTGCGATTATAACATTTTTATCTTTTAAGCGTTTAAAAAGCTTCCAAAATGTTACTAAACACTCCCCACAATTCGCTCCGATTCCTAAAATAACATAATGCTTTAATTGCGTATATTCCTTAAAAAAACGATAAGGACTAATAAAACGCGCATTATTAAACGCTGGAATCTTTGCTAAAGTGAATTTAGGATTCCTATATGCTTTATCAGTGGGCATAAACCACACACAATCCTTTGCAATAGAATATGTGCGATAAGTTTTCACCCCATAATAATGGCAACTCTTAAAACGCATAATGTGTGCCATTATTCCACTTCTCCAATAATACGCGCGCCTTTGGATTCCAATACCACTAAATCCTCAATCCTAACACCATAACGATTCGGAATATAAATACCCGGCTCAATGGAGAATACCATTCCCTCTTGCAAAATTGTTTTAGAGTGTGAGGAAATAATAGGTAACTCGTGGATATCAAGCCCGATTCCGTGTCCTGTGGAATGCACAAAATATTTACCATACCCTGCTTTATCAATCACATTACGCGCTAAAGAATCCACTTCAGAAGCTAACATTCCGGGCTTTGCACCCTTAATCGCTACTTCTTGCGCCTTTAAGACAATATCGTAAATTTTTTGCAGTTGCTTATCATTAAAGATTTGTGATTTTTTAAAGTTTATGCCATTTTTGCCAAAATATCCTGTGCGCGTCATATCCGAGCAATAGCGTTTGTATTTTAACCCTGCGTCCAAAAGCAATAAGTCGCCTTTTTGCAATTTGTCATTAGAGGGTAAGGCGTGAGGTTTTGCTGCATTTGCATTGATACCAACAATAGGATTGAAGCTTAAATCATACGCACCTTTTTGGGTTAAATAACCCTGTGCCTTATAGTGTAAATACGATTCCATACAACCCTTGCTTCTTTTATTTAGAAACTTTGCAAACTTGCTAAATGCCTGAAAATTTAATGTTTGAGAATACTCTAACAATGCAATCTCTTCACTTGTTTTAATAATACGCTTTTCTTGGTGAAAATTCAGCTTAGGCTTAAAATTAAGGTTCAAATTGCTGGTTAGTTTCTCAAACACAAAAACGGAAAACTCTTGTGGATTGTAAATAAGCGTGGATTTTTCGTATTTTTTTAAAATCAAACGCGCTGAACGTACCAAATCGTGAGAAATAATCAAAGAAACATCATATTTATCGTGTTTTAAATACTCCTTTGCCTCCGTAGCATAACGTCCATCTGTGATAAAATACCCCTTATCGCCAAATGCGATAAATAAGGCATTATCACAACTATAACCCACTTCAAAATAAAGGGCATTTTCATCTTTGATGATAAAATTTTCCATTTGCCCTCCTTAAAACTATAGTTATTGTTGTTGTGGTTGCGATTGAGCTTGAGCAGCACGCTGTTTGCGCATTTCTTTAACCGCATTTAACTCGCCGATAATTTGCACTAAACCATTTAATGCTAGGTGGTAACCAAGTGGTCCAAATCCTGCAATCACACCTGAACAAACCGCAGCCGTTAAGCTCTTTTGTCGGAATTCCTCCCTTGCGTGGATATTGCTAAGATGCACTTCAATGGTTGGTAAATTCACTGCAGAAATCGCATCGCGGATTGCGACAGAAGTGTGTGAATACGCAGCAGGATTAATAATGATTCCATCATACACACCAAAGCATTCTTGAATTTTATCAACAATTTCCCCTTCAAAATTACTTTGAAAAAAGCTCACTTCTACGCCTGTTTCTTGCGCTTGACGTTGGATATTTTCATGGATTGTTTCAAGTTTTACAGGTCCATAAAGACGAGGATCACGAACACCTAACATATTTAAGTTTGGTCCTTGAATAATCATCACTTTCATAATTTACTCCTTTTAAATTAAAAATTTTTAAATTATAGCAAAAAGATTTTAAAATATGGCGTTTTACCCTAAAAGATTCCGCTATAATCTCATCAATGCTTTATGCAAGGATTATTTATGAAAATTGCGTTAATTTGCGATTCCTTATTGCTAGATAGAAGTTTGGAAATGTATTTAAAAGAATATTTAACTAGTTATAAACTTTGTGATTTTGTTGTGGCAACACAACCTGTGGAATCACAAAAGCCGGTATTTTTAATCGGCGATTTTGAAGGTGCAAACCTTAAAATCCCCTTTACGCGTGAGTTATTGCTACAAGAATTAGACACTTTTTATCAATCCTTAAAAGGTGGTCGTTTAAGTGATGATATGGCGCAAGAAATGCGCGATATTAAAGCAATAAATGCAACAAGTGCAAGCTTTATAGGCTCAAAAATAGAATCTCCCAATATACAAAATACGCTAGAGATTCCGCTTATTAGTCAAGATTCCGCTTTAAACGCAAAGCTAGAAGATATTTTAAGACGTTACGCAAAGGAGATTGAAACAGCAATTTTAGAACACTTAAGTTACAAGAATGCCTAAGAATAAAACTCTAAAAATTATCGGCGGAATCTATAAAGGACGGAATCTCCAAATGGCACCGCTAGAGGTAACACGATCTTCTAAGGCAATTTTAAAAGAATCACTTTTTAATACGCTAAATGTCGGGATTGTCGGTGCTTATTTTGTAGAATTTTTTGCCGGTAGTGGCAGTATTGGCATAGAGGCTTTAAGCAGAGGGGCAGAGTTTGCAGTGTTTTGCGAACAAAACAATAAAAGCTTTGCCGTATTGGAATCCAATCTCAAAAATATTTGTGATTCTAAAAAATATCGTTTAATCCTTGGGGACACTTTTCACTTATACCCTTCTATATTAGAGTTTGTTAAATCTCCTTGTATTGGATATATTGACCCACCCTTTTCTGTCCGTGAAAATATGCAAGATATTTACCAAAAATGTTTTGCTATGGTAGAAAAATTAGATAATGCCGTGTTTAAATGCGTTGTCCTAGAACATGAAACAAATCTTGAGATTCCAAAAAGCATTGGCGCATTTACACATTTAAAGACAAAGTGTTTTGGCAAAAGTGCTTTAAGTTATTTCGGGTAGTTTTTCTATTATAGTCTTGAATTTTCAATAAAAAGACTATATAATTAAAACATTTTCTATATTTTTAAAGCTTAGAGAGGAAAGGGCAGAAATGTATAAGAATTTATCGTTACGAGCAAAAATTTTGCTGTTAGTATTCAATATGCTAGTGGGGTTCATTCTTCTGATCGGAATCGTTTTTTATTACAAAAAGAGTATAGAAACAGACACTTACAATGCAATCCACAGCGCACTTGAATATGAAGTAAAAGAAAAAATCAAATTAAGCACAGATGCGTTAGCAAAATCCCTTGGAGAACTTGTTGCTGGGCTTGATGAGAACTCACAAATTGCAATCATCGCAAAGGCGATTGAAAATTTCCGTTTTGAGGAGGATAAAAACGGGTATTTCTTCGCTTGTAAAGAACACACTCCTGTGGCACACCCAATACGTAAAGATTTGATTGGCAAACCTTTATACGACGCAAAAGATGTCAAAGGCGTGTATTATGTGCGCGATCTTTTTGAAATCGCAAAATACCAAGACAAAGAAACAAAATTTGTTCATTTCACCTTCACAAAACCTTTGCCTGATGGCTCTTTAGGCACAGCCGAGAAGTTAAATTATGCGATAATGATTCCAAATACAAATAACATTTGGTTATCCACAGGAATGTATATTGATACTTTATCAACGTATACAGGGGAAACATCTAAAAGCATTATTGCTACAATTCAAGCTAAGCTAACGCAAGCATTTGGTATTGGAATGCTATTTTTCTTTATTCTGATTACACCAATGCTTTGGATATTTTATAAAAATCTTATTTCTAGCGTGAGTGTGGTGCAGACAAATCTACGCAATTTCTTTGCATTTATTCGTGATAGCTCCGCACACAGCCCGATGATTTCCTTGCAATCAAACGATGAATTTGGCTTAATGGTTAAAGAAATTAATGCAAATGTTGAAGATATTAAAAAAGGCTTAGAACAAGATTCCAATGCTATTAAGCAATCTGCAGAGACAGCTAAAGCAGTAGAAAATGGAGACTTAACAGCAAGAATCATAGAGAATCCTCACAATCCACAACTCGTAGAATTAAAGAATGTGTTAAACAAAATGCTAGATGTTTTACAA
>JALEPE010000004.1 GCA_022766795.1 Helicobacter sp. | reverse complement strand
ACTAGCGTTCGCAATGACGGAAAGGGGACGCAATGACAGAGTGAGAGTGCATCACAAAAGAGAGGTGAAGCAACGACAGAAAAACACAATAGCAAAAACCAACTAAATTTATTCCTGCGGAGGTGGAGTCCTCGCTAAAACATCTTGTGCAATTTCTCCTAAAGCTGTTTTTAAGCATTGCATTTCTTTTTCCCATTCACGCCATAATCCGCGTTTCTCCGCCCTTGCAACACTTTCTAAAATCTCTAAATCCTCCAATACTTGCCCCTCCGTGTTGTCAAAATGCTGCACAACTGCGTATCCATCACGCACCAACTCCGCATTAAAGAGATTCCCACCTTTTTGTAAAAAGCACCAACCATTTTTATACCCCAAGCGGTATTGTTGCTCTAAATAAATTTTATTGCGCACATACTGCATAGAAAAATGGCGCATTTCTCTTACAGCCCTATCGCTAATCTCACAAATATCGCGCTTGAAGCTCTTGCTAACTGCGGCAACGCCATAGAGTTGGCAATACAATGTGCCATAATTTTTGTTATACACGCTAAAGAGTGTCGGCGCAAAGATATGTTTCACAAGCACCTGCATACTCACAGGTGGCGTGGAAAATGCCACAGCGCACGCATTAAAGATTCCTATTAAAACCAAAATTCTTGCAAAGATTTTCATAACCCTATCCCAACAACCGCGCTAGCTTCAAGCAATTCCTGCACATAAGGGTGTTTTGGTGCTTTAAACACTGCACTTGTCGCGCCATATTCTAGCATTTCACCTTGACGCAATACTAAGACATTTTGGCATAATGTCGCAATCACATTCAAATCGTGACTAATACAAAGATAGCTTAATCCATACTGCTTAGCAAGTTTTAACAATAGGTTTAGAATCTGATTTTGTGTCGCACAATCCAATGCGCTTGTCGGTTCATCTAAAATCATCACTTTAGGGCGCAGAATCAAGCTTCTAGCAATACTCACGCGCTGCCTCTGCCCTCCGCTTAACTCATTGGGATACCGCCATAAAAATTTCTCCTCCAAGCCCACATCGTTAAGAGTGGCTTTGATTTTTTCTTGCGTACTTTTTTTATCTAACTTAAAATGCGTCTCTAAGCCTTCTTTTAGAATCTGAAAAATCTGCATTTTGGGATTTAAAGAACTAAAGGGATCTTGAAAAATCATTTGAATATTTGCACGTTCCATTCTTAACGCATTTCCACGCATTGCAAAAAAATCTCTACCTAAAAGCTCTACTCGCCCACTTGTATATTCTGCTTCCAATATCCTGCAAAGTGCATTAGCAAGACTACTTTTACCGCTTCCAGATTCCCCAATAATGCCCAAACTCTCGCCTTTATGCAAAGCAAAACTAAGTGGTTTTAAGGCAACAAAGGATTCCAAAGTCTTGCCTAAAAAACTCTTTTTTGTCGGATATTTCACACTTAAATCTTGCACTTGAAGCACCAATTCTTTACCATAAGTTCCTTTATTGTAATGCAATCGCAATGCATCAAGCAGCATTTTTGTATAGGAATTTTTAGGGTTTCTAAAAATACTTTGCGTATCACCTTGCTCAATAATTTTACCTTTTTGCATTACAATAATTTTTTCACACAACCTAGAAACAACAGCAAGATTATGACTAATAAAAACAATACTTAACTTAAATTTCTTTTGCAACGTCTTTAAAAGCTCCAAAATCTGTGCCTGTGTCGTAGAATCTAGCGCGGTTGTTGGTTCATCAGCGATTAGAATCTTAGGATTATTTGCAAGAGCTATGGCGATACACACGCGCTGTCTCTGCCCTCCGCTTAGCGCATAAGGATAAGATTCTAGCACAGAGTTTGGCAACTGCACATTCTCCAATAACTCCGCGATTCTATTTCGTAAAGCGTCCTGCGTGATATTTGGATTGTGAATCATAATAGCTTCTTTGATTTGTTTTTTAATTTTATGCAGGGGATTTAGCGCACTTAGCGGTTCTTGAAAAATATAACCAATCTCTTTACCGCGTAAAGCCTGCATTTGTAATTGCGATAATCCTAAAAGATTTTTGCCCAAAAATGTAATACGCCCACTTTGAACGCGATAATGTTCTAGCAAACGCAAAATTAAATAGCTTAGCAATGTTTTTCCACTTCCAGATTCTCCGACGATTCCTAGAATCTCACCTTCTTGCAAGCTAATATTAATATCTTTTAGCGCAAAATTCTCTACACACACATTTAAGGATTCTATTTCTAGCATCCTACACCTCCACTGCTTCTGCACGCATTGCATCACGCAACCCTTCGCCAATAAACACAAGTAAGCTTAACAAAATGCTAAGCGCAAAAAACCCGCTAAGCCCAAGCCAAGGAGCGTTAAGATTATTTTTGCCTTGCGCTAGAATCTCGCCTAAACTTGCATTAGGAGGCGGAATCCCAAGCCCAAGAAAATCTAAAGACGCTAAAGTTGCAATACTACCACATAATATAAAAGGTAAATAAGTTAAAACTGCAATAAGTGCATTGGGTAAAATATGGTAAAAAATAATGCGAAAATGACTAGCACCAAGCATTTTAGCTGCTTTAATATAATCAAGGTTCCGCACTTTTAAAAACTCTGCCCTCACAAAAGGCACAAGCGCAACCCAAGAAAATAGCAATACTACGCATAGAATACTCCAAAAAGTAGGTTTTAGCAAACTTGCAAAAATAATCAGCACAAACAGCACAGGCATTCCACTCCAAATCTCAATAAGTCTCTGCCCAATCAAATCCACCTTACCCCCGAAATATCCACAAATTGCACCAACAATCAATCCAATAATGGAGCTAAAAAATGTCAAAACAACACCAAACAGAATGGAGGTTTTAAGTCCATATAATAGCCTTGCCACTACATCGCGCCCCAAATCATCTGTGCCTAGATAATTTTTAAAACTCGGCGGGGTTGGTGCTGGAGATTCCAAAGTCATAATGATAGAATCGTAAGAATAAGGAATCAGCGGCATTAGCATAAAGCCCTTTGCATTAATTTTTTCTTGCAAATATACATCATTATAATTTGCCTCACTCTCAAAGTCCCCTCCAAATGTCGTTTCAGAATATGCTTTAAAGATAGGAAAATAATTTTCCCCATTATAATGCACAATTAGAGGCTTATCGTTTGCAATAAATTCCAACCCCATACATAACACGCAGAGAATTGCAAAAATCCACAACGATATATATGCCCTGCGATTCTTTTTAAACGCTAAAAACCTTCGCGTTTGCAACACATTTTTCACATCTGCGCCTTTTGAAAGTTAATTCTAGGATCTACGAGCGTATAAACCACATCACTAAGGATTCCAACGAGTAACCCAAGCAACGTAAAGATATAAAGCGAACCAAAAATGACAGGATAATCCCGCGAAATAATGGATTCATAACCCAATAATCCTAAGCCATCAAGTGAAAAAATAATTTCAATCAGCAGAGAACCACTAAGTAAAATTCCAAGTAGAGCAGAAGGAATTGAAGCAATGATTAATAGCATTGCATTACGAAAAATATGCCCATATAGCACTTGATTTTGCGATAAACCTTTAGAATACGCAAGCTTGACATATTGCTTATGAATCTCCTCTAAAAAAGAATTTTTAGACAATAGCGTCAATGCTGCAAATCCCCCAATACTAAGTGATAAAACCGGCAAAGTGATATGCCAAAAATAATCTTTAATCTTGCCCAAAAAACTTAAAGATTCAAAATCATCACCTACGATTCCGCGTAAAGGGAAAATGCTAAAATATGTTCCCCCTGCAAATAAAATAATGAGTATTAGCGCAAAAAGGAATGTTGGAATCGCATTACCAATAATAATCATCGTGCTTGTAACGCTATCAAAGACACTGCCGTCTTTTATCGCCTTTTTAATGCCAAGCGGGATTGAAATCAAATAAATGAGCAATGTGCTCCAAAGTCCAAGACTAATGGATACGGGCAACTTTTCTAAAATTAAATCCACAACTTTCGTGTTTTTATAAAAGCTCTCACCGAAGTTAAAGGTAAGGTAATTTTTAAGCATTAGAAAATACCGCTCCAAAAGCGGCTTATCAAAGCCATATAGTGTATTGATTTTAGCAAGCATTTCTGCATCTAGCCCTTGATTTTTATAGATACTTTGCGTGTGTGCCACTTCTCCTTGTGTGCCAACACCCTCTAGCTTTGCAATCATTTGCTCCACAGGACCGCCCGGTGCTGCTTGAATGATAAAAAAATTTAATGTCATAATCCCAAGTAAAGTTGGAATCACTAGCATTAATCGTTTAAAAATATAATTTCCCACACAGATTCCTTTATTTTACCGCTTGAAACTTGGATATTGTTTGATAATTTTTTCTAAACGATTTTGATTAACCCACCAAGTTTCAAATCCCACTTCATACGCAGGTGTTATACGAGGATGTTCTAAAAAATCCCAAAATGCCACACGAAAGGTTTTTGTATGAAAATGCGGAATCACATAATGCTCCCATAACAGCACCCTATCCAAAGCGCGTGTGCTAGCGAGTAATTCCGTATAACTTTCTGCTTGAATAATCTTTGCGATGAGCGCATCAACAGCTGCATTTTTCACCCCAATATAATTATAACTCCCTTGCGTATCTGCCGAATCTGAACCCCAAAAAAATGTCTGCTCATTACCCGGCGATAAACTTTGCGGAAACACACTGACAATCATATCATAATCAAAACTACGCAAACGATTAATATACTGCGCAATATCTACGGTGCGAATTTGCATTGTAATACCAAGAATCTTTAGATTCCTCTGAAATGGAATCGCCACACGTTCCATTGCAGGACTAACCAACAACAACTCAAATACAAATGGGATTCCATTTTTCTCTAACGCACCATTTTTAAAGACAAATCCTGCTTCTTTTAACAATGCTTGCGCCTTTTTAAGGTTCTTCCGATTATTGCCATCGCCCTTGCTTTGTGGTAATGTAAATTCCTGCGTAAAAAGCGCGTTTGGCAATGCATTGCGCAATGGTTCTAGTAGTGCTAACTCTGCACCAAGAGGAACCCCACTGCTAGCATACATAGAATTATCAAAGAAACTTTTTGTGCGCGTGTATTGATTAAAAAAAAGATTCTTATTGCTCCATTCAAAGTCAAATGCAAGCCCTAAAGCCTCTCGCACACGTTTATCACTAAATAGACTTTTACGCACATTAAACACAAAGCCCTGCATTCCACTAGGCAACAAATGCGCAAGTTCTTGCTTTTGAATCATTCCTTGCTTTAACGCCTTACCTTCATAACCCAAAGCCCAATTTTTAGCACTTGTTTCTTCTCTGAAGTCATATCGTCCTGCCTTAAAAGCTTCTAACGCCACAGAATCATCTTTATAATACTCAAAAGTAATTTTATCAAAATTAAAATACCCCACCCGCGTTGGATGTTCTTTTGCCCAATAATTTTCCACACGCTTGTAGGTTACACTGCGTCCTGCGTCAAAAGATTCTATGGCATAAGGACCACTACCTAGTGGAATCTTTAATGGATTTTGATTAAGGTTTGCCGCCGCATAATAATGCTTGGGTAAAATTGGTAAATCACCAAGAATCAGAGCTAACTCACGATTTTTAGGATTATTAAAATTAAAGCGCACTGCGTATTTGCTAAGCACTTCAACATCTTTCACATCTGCATAATACTGCACCATAGAAGGATTTTCACCTTTAGCAATGGTATTAAAGCTAAATTCCACATCAAAAGCGGTAATTTCCACACCATCATTAAAATGTGCCGCTTCATTTAAATGAAAAATAACAAAACTATTATCCTTAGCTCTTTGCACACGTTTTGCCACTAAGCCATATTGGCTGCTAGGTTCATCAAAAGAGCGCACCATTAAGGAATCATATAATAAATTTAGCCCTCTAGCACTCACGCCTTTTAGCAAAAAATCATAAAAACTATCAAAGCTTCCTAGCGCGTATTGCTTGATATGTCCGCCCTTTGGTGCATTTGGATTCACATAATCAAAATACTTAAAATCTTTATACTTGACTTCACCATACGCACTCAATGCGGAATCGCTATAAGTTTGCGCTACAAGTGCGATTCCACATAAAAGCCAAAATAACACAATACGCATAAAAATCCCTAAATTTTTTAAAACGCATTCTAACAAATA
Source organism: Helicobacter sp. (assembly GCA_022766795.1). GTDB lineage: Bacteria > Campylobacterota > Campylobacteria > Campylobacterales > Helicobacteraceae > Helicobacter_D. The sequence continues at coordinate 15,843 of JALEPE010000004.1, read as the reverse complement.
AATGCAAACTATTAATACTTTCTTCACACTTTTTTATTAAACTTTCACCATATTTTTTCAAAAAGGGCAACAAATGGTCAAAAATTTTCGTAATATTCACATTTATCTTAGCTTGTTTTTCCTGCCCGTAGCACTAATGTATGCACTTACAGGAATTGTCTATATTTGTGGTTTCAATCAAGATGTTGGCGCGACAAAGCAAACTTACATACTCACGCAAAATATAGAAAAAGGCAAAGAAGTGGAAGCAATCACGGAGTTTTTAAAAAATAACAACCTCGCAATCCCCTCTAATCTTACACCCAAAAAAGGTAGAAATGGAACCTTAGAAATTGGCGGAGTGCATTATTCTGTCAGCCTAATGCAAACTTCAGATTCCACATATAATCTCACAACACTTAAACGCTCTATTCTAGGTGATATGATTATGCTACACAAAGCAAAAGCAATGTGGTATTTCAATGTTTTAGCAATCGGCTTTGGCTTAACACTTGTTTTACTCTATGTTTCCGGATTAATGATTACGCTTTTTAACATTAAAAAGAATCGCAAGAGTCAGTATGTTACACTGATTTTAGGATTTGCCATAACTTTAGTTATTGGAATCTTAAGCGTGGCATAACCCCCACGCATTGCATTTTGAACTTTTGCTCTTTACGTAATTCCCTCTTCGTCTTTACCCATTCGCCCGTTGCCTCCCACCCTCCGTCATTTTGAGAGAGTGAAACAAACGAAGCAATCTATAATCTAATACAAAGCAAATATTGTGATTCCCCATTTAAAAATAATGGAATTTTTATAAATAAAATTTTAGTAGTGCGATTCCATTGCAACCATTTGTAACTACATTGATTGATAGATTGCCACGAAGTCTTGCAACTTCTCGCAATGACGCAGTAGAAGAATGGAATCCTTAAAGAAACTAAAAAGAATCCTAAACCTTTCTTTTTTATAAGGGGGCAAGGGGTTCTACTTGCGAAGCGTCCCTTACCCCCCTTAAACCCCCAACCCCTAGCACGCTCTCACTTCCATTATTGCGCCTACCACTTACGTCATTGCGAGGCAATACCGAAGCGTGCAAATGCGTAGCATTTTCACCCGCTTTGAGCTGCAAATCCATAATCTTACATACAGAAAACTTTGCAATGGAGTTCTTATGCAAAATCAGAAGAAGCAAAATCCATATCTTTTTCTTTTAAAAATATATGAAGCTTATTGTATTCTTTGCGTTCTAAAAATCTTACCTTTTGGCAAGGTAGATTATTTAAATGCACAAACCCATACGCAATGCGCTTCAAATCCAACACCTCTAAACCAAAATGCGCAAAGAATCGGCGCAATTCTCGGTTTTTACCCTCTGTGATAATGACTTTAATTTTGGAATATTTAGGAGTGTTTTTAATGCAGGTATAACCCGCAAAGGGCGCAAAATCCATTGCTTTAATCTTGCTTTTGCTATGCCCTCCCGCACTAGCGTCCTCCAAGCTTAGCCCAGATTCCATCGCGTCAAACACGCAATCCTTAATCATTCCTGAAAGCTTAATTAAATACACACGTTCTAGCCCACTCTCCATAAGAGTGCGCACAACTTTAGCACTATCACTAAGTAGTAGCAATCCCTCACTTGCAAAATCCAGCCGCCCTACAGGCATAAAATGCGCGAATCTCTTAGGCAAGGAATCATAAATCACGCGCCGTCCTCTATCGTCCTTTTTGCTTACAATCTCACCCTTTGGCTTATGATACGCAATCACGGAGTATTGCTCCTGCTCCCTTAGAGGTTTGCCATTAAGATAAACTTTTGTTTTGCTATCCACTTGATAAGAAAAATCTAAAATCACTTCTTTATGGATACTAACCTTGCCCTCTGCGATGAGCTTATCTGCCTCGCGTCTTGAATATTTTGAATGGTGTGCTATGTATTGATTGAGTCGCATTTTCACTTCTTACATTATTTTTTAAATTTAAATTTTCGCGCCTTTAAAAGCGTCTTTAACGCTTCTTTGTGTCGCCCTTGCAAAATGAGCCAAAACCCCTCTGCGCTTTGTTCTAAACTGCCTCCACAAGAGAGTTTTTTCTTTGCCTCTTTTAGAATCTCTTGCATTGCCTTTTTGCTTTCAAAAAAGATTCCACATTTTGTAATATCCTTGCCACTTGCCTTTTCCTCATTAATACCCAAAAAATAAGAATCGCGCTCCTTTGTGCTGTGCAAAGTAGCACAAACGCAGGCACTTTGCAATTCTCCACATTTTTTGCAGATTGTATCCACATTATCGGTAAATTTTGCTTCCATTAAAGCTTGTAAATCGCTTAATTTTGCCATTGTAATTGGTTCAATTCCTCTTTAATATCGCTATGCACCTGCAAAGAACTTATCATTTCTAGCTCCTGCGTTTGCGTTCTAAATAGAATCCTAAGCTCCCGTTTGCCTTGATGTCTCAAGGCTGCTTCTTTTAAAAGACGCACAACCTCTGCATTGGTGTGAATGTCCAGCACAAGCGTTAAAGGCTCATTTGTGTCTGCTTTTTGAATCACAAAATCCACTTTTTCCTTTTTTGCCTCTCCTAGCTCTAAAATTTTTTCCGCTTTTAATTTTTTTGTCTCATCTTGCTCTTGCACAAGGCATTTAATCGCGATGGGCTTTTCCTTGTCCATTGTTTCAAGCTGTTTTAAGGATTGCTCAAAAATCGTTAGTTCCACGCTTCCATACAAATCTTGTATCTTTAAGATTCCATAGGGTTTGCCACTTTTGGAGAATTTTTTGATAATATCCTCAATCTTGCCCACAATGAGAATGCGACTATTTTCTGCAATATCCTTGATTTGGTTTGTGGGTGTGTGTTGAATGGATTTAAACTCCTCTTTATACGCATCAAGCGGGTGTCCAGAGGCATAGAATCCCAAACTTTCTTTTTCAAATTCCAACACTTCTTTTTGACTATATTCTCCTAAACTTTTTAAATGCAGTTGCACACGCGTAAGCTCCTCATCATCACCAAAGAGTGATCCCACTGCCTCTTTTTGCGCAGTTTGTGAGAGTTTTGCTGCTTCTGTTAAATCCTCCACTTGCTCCAATAGGGTTTTGCGCGTATAGCCAAAGCAATCCATTGCGCCACTTTTTACAAAGGATTCTAAGGATTTTTTATTCACTTTTTGCGGATCAATTCGCTTTAAGAAATCCTCTAAATCCTTAAATTCCCCGTTATTGTTGCGTTCCTCTAATGCGATATTAATCGCCACTTCTCCTGCACCCTTAATTGCTCCAAGCCCAAAGAGAATGCAACTTTCATTATTCACTTCCGCAACGCTAAATTCTAATTCTGATTTTTGAATATTTGGCGGAAGCACTTGAATCCCCATTTGCTTAGCTTCCTCAATGTATTCTACAACTTTATCCGTGTTGTTTTTTACGCTCGTTAGCAAGGCTGCCATAAACTCTTTGGGGTAATAAGTCTTTAAATACGCGGTTTGAAAGGTTATCATTGCATAGGCTGCAGAGTGGGATTTATTAAATCCATATCCAGCAAACTTTACAATTAACTCCCATAATTCCTCCGCCTTTGCCCTATCAAAGCCCTGCGCTACTGCACCATCGGCAAATTTGCTTTTATTGTCTGCCATAATCTGTGCGTCTTTTTTTCCCATAGCACGGCGGATTAAGTCCGCTCCACCAAGTGAGAACCCCCCGATTCTTTGCACGATTTGCATGACCTGTTCTTGATAAACAATCGTGCCATAAGTGGGGCGCAAAATAGGCTCTAGCTCCGGAAACATATACACAATGGGTGCTTTGCCGTGTTTGCGGTTGATAAAATCATCTACCATTCCCGATTCCAAAGGTCCCGGGCGTCCAAGCGCAATAAGGGCGATAATATCCTCAAAAGTGCTTGGACGCATTCGCTGATTCATTCCTTGAAACATCTTAGATTCTATTTGAAAGATTCCAAGCGTATCGCCACTTTGCAAGGTTTCATAGACTTTTTTATCATTCACATCAATGTTTGAAAAATCAATGGCAATTTTATGGCGATTTTCAATGAGTTTTAGCGCGTCATCAATGAGCGTGAGTGTGTTAAGCCCCAAAAAGTCAAATTTGATTAAATCCACATCCTCAAGAAATTTCATAGAATATTGTGTTGTGATGATTCCATCGCGTTGGGAGTAGTAAAGCGGGGCTTTGTTCCATAATTCCTGCTCGGAGTCAATCACGACTGCCGCTGCGTGTGTGCCGGGATTCCGCTTTGTTCCCTCTAAAATCAACGCAAACTCCCACACTTGCTTAGCAAGTGGGTCTTTTGCAAGGAGTTCAGCGATTTTTGGCTCTTTGTTATATGCGTCCTCTAAAGTAATTTCTAGCTCTTTGGGGATTAGTTTTGCAAAAGAATCTGCGTCATTATAAGGCATACCCATTACACGCGCCACATCGCGAATCACTGCCTTTGCTTTCATCATACCAAAGGTAATGACTTGCGCAACATTATGGCGTCCGTATTTTTCGGTTACATAATCCAAAATCTCCCCGCGCCGACTTTGGCAAAAGTCCATATCAATATCGGGCATACTCACGCGTTCAGGATTCAAGAATCGCTCAAAGAGTAAATCATATTTCATAGGATCAATATTGGTAATCTCCAAACAAAAAGCAACCAAGCTTCCCGCCGCACTTCCACGACCGGGACCTACCGGGATTCCGCGTTCCTTTGCTGCACGCACAAAATCCCAAACAATTAGCATATAGCCCGGAAATTTCATTTTATTGATAATTTCAATCTCGCGTTCCAATCGTTCCTTATATTCTTGATGACGACTTTCCTCCACATTTAAAAGCCGTTTTTTTAAGCCTTCGCGGCACTTGTAAGTGAAGTATTCACTATCTTGTGTAAAAGTTAGTCCTTCGGATTCTGCATATTCTTTTGTAAATTTAAAACTCGGTGGCGTGGGGTCTCCTAAATGCAATTCCAAATCGCATTTATCGGCAATTTCTTGCGTATTTGCTAAGGCTTCGGGTAAGTCCGCATAGAGTTCTGCCATTTGCGCGGGTGTTTTGATATAAAATTCCTGCACGGTATGGTGGAGGCGATTGGGGTCATTAAAGTCTTTTCCAAATCCTATGCAAAAAGCAACTTCTTGTGCGGTAGAATCACTTTGGTAAGTGTAGTGTGTGTCATTAGTTGCGATGATTTTAATGTCTGTTTCAAGGGATAATTTTAAGAGTTGGTTATCTATTCGTTGTTGCTCCTCAATTCCGTGTCGCATAAGCTCCAAATAAAAATCCTCTCCAAAAATCTCCTTGTATTCCAACGCAACTTCTTTTGCCCTCTCATAACCCTTGCGTCCTTTATTGTCATTTTTCATATTTAAATGCCATTGCACTTCGCCATTAAGACACGCACTACTGCAAATTAACCCCGCACTATGCTCTGCTAACATTTTCTTGCTAATGCGCGGCTTCATATAGAATCCATATAAACAAGCTTGGGAGCTTAGATACATAAGATTCTTATAACCCTCCAAGTTTTTTGCATACAAGCAAAGGTGGAATCGCTGATTGTTCTTTTCGCTAATATCCTCTGCATTATGCAAATAGGCTTCCATACCTAAAATAGGCTTGATTCCCTCTGCTTTCATTGCCTTATAAAACTCTATTGCACCAAACATATTTCCGTGGTCAGTAATCGCCACGCTGTCCATTCCATATTCTTTGATTTTTTTTGCCAATGTTTTGACTTTATTCAAGCCATCAAGCAAAGAATATTCGGTATGTAAATGCAAATGTGTAAATTTTGGTGTTTGACTCATAGGCTGCCTTTATCATTTTAAATAAAGAATTGTAACGCTTGCTTACTAATAGAGAGATAAGAAAATGGAATCTTTCAGGATTCCATTTTGAAATTTTCTATTTACGAGATTATAGAATTGTAAGTGTAGGCGCGCGTTGTGTTAGCAACTCACCCAAACTCACACAATCACTTTGCGATGTGCGCTTCGTCGCTTTAGTTCTCACAATGACAATCACAGCGCGCTTTCGTCATTGCAAAGAAAGTTACTGCTGCAATGCCTCTAGCTCTTGGGTAAGTTTTGCTAATTTCTGTCTTTGTTCCTCTAATGCCTGTTTGTTTGTCTCTAGCACATTTTGAGGGGCATTAGCGACAAATTTTTCGTTGCTTAGCATTCCCTCTAGCTTTGCGATTTCTTTTTGCGCTTTCTCCGCTTGTTTGCTTAATCGCGCGATAATGGGGGCTAAATCAATGGCATCGGTAGGCAAATAAGATTCTAGCTTATCTGCAATATCCACAATACAATTTGGAATCTTATCCTCCACAATCTCTAGCGATTCCACTTTTGCTAATTTGCAGACATAACCCATAAACAAGTTTTGCATAAAATTGGGAATTTTCACATTAACATAGGCTTTTGCGATTTTTTGATTTGCTAAATCTATCGTGGCTTTTGCGCGGCGAATTGACACAATAGAATCCAAAATTAGCTCAAAAACAGCAAAATTCTCCGCGTTTTCATACTGAAAACTCGGATATTCTCGCACCATTATAGAACCACTTTGCTCTAGTGTGCTACCATCTAATTTATGCCACAAATAATCGCTAATAAAGGGCATATAAGGGTGCAAAAGCTTCATCGCCTCTTTGAATATCGCACCAAGCTCTACAATAGAATCCTTATCCGCCTTGCTAAGCTCAATCCCCCAATCGCAAAACTCTCCCCACAAAAAGCGATACAGCGCACTTGCACCATCGTTAAAGCGATAAGATTCCAAACACCCACGCACTTCGGCAATGTTTTTGCTAAGGAGTTGCGCTAAATACTTGCCAAGTGGCGTTTTAATCTCGCTTAACTCGCTAAGGTTTGGAAATTTCTCCGCATTTAAAAGCAAGAAGTTACACGCATTATAAAGCTTGTTTGTGAAGTTTTTAGAAATTTCTAGCTGGTTTGGCACAAGCTTGACATCACGCCCTTGCGCACACAGAATCGCAAGAGTGAAGCGCAACACATCGGCACTATATTCCTCAATCTTTTCTAAAGGATCTACAATATTTCCCTTAGACTTGCTCATTTTATTGCCAAACTCATCTCGGACAAGTGCGTGCAGATAAATATCGGGATAAGGGAGCTTGGAGAGAAAGTGTTCCCCCATCATCAACATTCTAGCAACCCAAAAAAACAAAATATCAAAGCCTGTAATAAGCAAAGAATTGGGGTAAAACTCCTCCAAATCGTTTGTTTGCCATACCTCGCCCTCGCCCCATTTACCATTGCCAAAACCAAGTGTTGAAAAGGGCCAAAGCGCGGAGCTAAACCAAGTGTCTAACACATCACAATCCTGCCTTATTGCCTCACTTCCGCAGTGTTTGCAAAGCTTTGGGGATTCCACACTTGCAAATTGTCCCCCACAAGAATCACAATAAAATACAGGAATCTGGTGTCCCCACCAAAGCTGCCTTGAAATGCACCAATCCCGCAATTCTCGCATCCACGCATTATAATTATTTTTCCATTGCGGTGGATAGAAATGACTCACATCGGCATTGATTTTTTCAATTGCTTTTTGTGCCGCTTCTTTTTTTAAAAACCACTGCTTGGAAATATAAGGCTCTACGATATTTCCACAACGATAACAATGCCCTGTCTTGTTTTTATACTCCTCAATTTTCTCCACAAAACCCAACGCTTCTAGCTTTTCAATGATTTGCCCTCGCGCCTCTAGCCGCTCCAATCCTGCAAACTCTCCGGCATTTTCATTGAGGATTCCGTGTTTATCAAAGATGACAATTTGTTCTAAATTATGCCGCTTACCCACTTCATAGTCGTTTGTGTCGTGTGCTGGAGTTACCTTAACCGCACCCGTCCCAAACTCCATATCCACGTGCGAATCGGCAATGATTGGAATCTCACGATTCAAAAGTGGCAAAATCACCTTTTTGCCCACAAGATGAGAAAACCTAGAATCCTCTGGATTCACCATTACCGCACTATCGCCAAAGTAAGTTTCTGGGCGCGTAGTCGCTACCACAACATAGTCTTTAGAATCCTTTAGAAAATAACGCAAATAATAAAGCTTACCATTGTTTTCTTGGTATTCCACCTCCACATCGGAGAGCGCACCATCGTGGGTGCACCAATTTACCATATATTTACCCTGAACAATCAATCCCTCATCATATAGCTTAACAAAAGCCTCTTTTACCGCATTTTGCAAACCCTTATCCATTGTAAAGCGCGTCCGACTCCACGCAGGGGAGGAACCTAGTTTTCGCATTTGGTTTAGAATCATTCCGCCGCTTTTTTCTTTCCATTCCCATACTTTTTCTACAAATTTTTCGCGCCCCAATTCCTCTTTCTTGATTCCTTGTGCAAGAAGTTGCTTTTCCACGACATTTTGCGTTGCGATTCCTGCGTGATCTAATCCGGGCTGCCAAAGTGTCTTAAAGCCGTCCATTCGCTTATAACGCACGATGATGTCAATGAGTGTATGATTAAGTGCGTGTCCGATATGCAAACTTCCTGTTACATTAGGAGGTGGTAGCATAATACAGAATCTCTTGTCTGCTTTTTGGATTTTTTGATTGCCATTTATTTCAAAATAACCCGCTTCCTCGCAGAATTTATAATAAGCCGATTCTATCTCTTTGGGTTGATAAGTATTTGCTTCCTTTGTAGTTTGCCCATTGGTTGGATTTTTGGTTAAATTTTCTTGCATACAAGTCCTTGCCTAGTTTAAAAACTTGGAATAGTTTTTGCTAGTTTGAGTTTTGAATTTGTAATTTTACCAAAAAATTTAAATTTCTTTAATTTTGGAATCAAAAATTATGGTAAAATACGCCATTACAAAAAAAGGAGTTCAACCAATGAAAAACGAAAAATTTCAAGTAAAGTCCCCAATTTTAGGGTTTGACAATATTCACGAAGTGAGTTTTGCAGAAGTAGATGATGGCGCATTAGCAGTCTTATCAATGGGCGAAAATGCAGAATTATTGCTTATTAACCCTTACAAAGTGCGTGAATACTCTTTTGAAGTGCCAACTGCAATCCAAACTCTACTAGACATAAAAGCAAACTCCAAGGTAAAGGTTTTCTGCGTCTTTGTACGTGAAAAAGAAGCAGAAGTGCGTATCAATTTCCTAGCACCTATTATCCTAAACTTTGACAACAATACACTTGCGCAAGTGGTGTTAAACATCAAAGATTATCCACACTTTGGTGTAGCAGAACCCATTAAAAACTATATCAAAGAATAATGGTTGCCCCTATCCCAACTTAACGACCAACAAAGGGAGGCTTCTTGCGCTCCTGCTGGGCATAATCTCATCATTGCTTCCGCAGGGACGGGCAAGACTTCTACGATTGTGGGTAGAATCTCTTATTTATTACACAACGGAATCACTCCAAGTGAAATCTTACTGCTTACCTTTACCAATAAAGCCGCGCAAGAAATGTTAGCAAGGCTCTCCCAAAAATTTGATTCTAAAATTATTAAAGGCATTGAAGCAGGAACTTTTCACGCGGTGGCTTATCGGCATCTTAAGGCAAAGGATTCCATTGCTCTAAAGCAACCCAAAGAGCTTAAGGTATTATTTAAAAGCCTATATGACAAACGCGTTTTTTTAAATCTATCCCAAACCACTCCTTATGGAGCAAATTATTTATACGATTTATTCTCTCTGTATTTTAATGCAACCATCAATGAGGATTTCACAACTTGGCTAGAGCGCAAAAACGCAGAACAGCTGCAATATGCAGAGATTTATTTAGATGTTTGGGAAGAATTTAAAGCTTTAAAGGCACAATATCACTATGTAGATTATAACGATTTATTGTTAAACTATAAAATCTCTATCGCACAATCTACTTCCCCCTACAAAGAAGTATTGGTTGATGAATACCAAGACACGAATCCCTTGCAAGATTCCATTCTTCAAGCGCTCAATCCCCCCTCTATCTTTTGTGTGGGCGATTATGACCAAAGTATTTATGCGTTTAATGGTGCAGACATTAGCATTATAGGAAGCTTTAAAGAGCGTTACAAAGAGGGTAGAATCTTTAGCCTAACCAAAAATTATCGCTCCACAGAACCGATTTTAAACCTTGCAAATCGCGTGATTGAAAAGAATCCGCGCATTTATCCCAAAAAACTAGAAGTGGTAAAAGAGCAAAACTTTGGCAATCCTGCACTGCTTGTGTATGAGGAGCTTTTCTTGCAATATGCTGGAATCGCAAACAAAATTAAACTCTCCAACCGCCCCTATAATGAGATTGCCGTAATTTTTCGCAACAATTCTAGTGCCGATGGCATTGAAGCAAGTCTGCGTGAGATTGGGATTCCAACGCGCCGCAAAGGTGGGGTGAGCTTTTTTGATTCCAAAGAAGTGGTGTATATGCTAAACCTCTGCACCCTACTCTTTAACCCTAAAGATATGATGGCATTTATCCACACTCTAAGCCACGCTAAAGGAATCGGAAACGCCTTAGCAAAGGATATTTATGAGGCTTTGTTGCTTCTAGGACACGGGGATTTGAAGCGGGGGATTTTATATCCTGACAAAAGCATTAAAGAACCCTTTAAAAAAGGTGTGCAAAACACGCAGCTTGGGCTTTTTGATGATTTTGTAGAATTTAGCAATATAGCACGATTCCACACAATGCCTTTAGAGGAGGGATTTAAAGAGAATGCGATTCTAAGCCACCCTAAACTTACTAAAGAGGGCGTGGAGTTTTTAAATGCGCTATATTGCTTTTTTAGCTTTTTTAATGCGTATGATAAACCCTATTATCTCATTTCAAAAATTAGTTCTTTGCCTATCTTTCAAATCGTAGCGCACAAACTAGCTAGAGAACGTTCTATCACAAAAGAGGGAAACATTAGTGAAGAAAGGCGCATAGAATCGCTAGAGAAAATCAGGCGCAAAATGTCACTTTTGAAAGATTTAGCAAGCCATTATGACGAGATTGGACGCTTTTTGAATGCAATGGTTTTAGGCTCTAGCGAGATGAGTGAGGGCGAAGGCGTGAATCTCCTTAGTATCCACGCTAGTAAAGGCTTAGAGTTTTCGGAAGTCTATATTGTGGATTTAATGGAGGGACGATTTCCAAACAAGAAATTAATGCAGCAAGGCGGTAGTTTGGAGGAGGAGCGCAGGTTGTTTTATGTCGCAGTTACACGCGCAAAAGAAGTCTTATATCTAAGCTATGCCAAAAAAGACGCATTGAAAAATATTTCTTATGAGGGTTCTATTTTTCTTTATGAGGCAGGATTGCTCACAAATCGCCTATCATAGCAAATATTCTAAAGCATCCGCCTTGCGTCATTGCAAGAAAAGCTAACCACCTTGTCATTGCGAGAGATTCGTTAGAATCTCGTGGCAATCTATAGCTTTGGATTACTTATAATTTTGCTATTTTGCGTCATTGCGAGAAAATTTGAAAAATTTTCGTGGCAATCTATAATGTAAAATCTCGCTCGTAAAGCTTTTATTGTAAAAGTTTTCCTCTTTTGTTTTACGCATTCCGCGCAATGATAACCACAAACAACAAAAGAAAAAAACGGCTGCCATTATGCCATTGCTACAAAAAATGCTATAATACCCGCTTTATTAAAGGAGAAAAAATGGCAAGAAAACAATTAAAAACACTTAAAAAATCCCCCCTGCAGACAATAAAACTCTACTCACAATTTTAATGCCTCTTTACAATCAAGAACCCTCTATAAAGGATGCGTTGAATTCTATTTTAATGCAAGAAACAATCTATAAATATGAACTCATCATCAGTGATGATGCTTCTACCGATGGTAGTTTGAAAATCGCTAAAGAATATCAGGCTAAATACCCAGACATTATTAAAATCTTAGAAGTCAGCAAAAACACAGGCTTATATGGCAACATAATGCGCCTTTATGCAAATACAAAAACAGAGTATTTTTGCGTGCTTGACCCTGATGATTATTGGATTAGCAAAACAAAGATTCAAGACGCATTAGATTTTTTAGAATCGCACAAAGATTATACGAGCTATCAAGGAAAAACAATTATGAAATATCCTGATAGAGAAGTGATTTATGTAGATTATCCGCAAGACCATACTTGTGATTTTAATAATCTCTGCAAAGGTAGAGGTGCGACAATGGGGCATACCTCAAGCTCTTTTTTTAGAAACACACTCTTTAAAAAAGGAATTCCAGAAAAGATTGCAAATCCAAAAACAGAAAGTTTAAAGCAGACAATGCGTGCGGATAGCTTTAGAAATTTTGTCTCTTTACACGCGGGTAAAGCATACCATAGCACCAAAGTGGAATCCGTGTATCGTTGCACTGGCGATGGGCTTTATACTTCCGCAAACACTATTGTGCAAAATTTTGGTAATATATTTTTATGGCGCAATATGTGGGAATATTTTGAACACCAATACCCAATCTTTTTATTTGTTTCCTTGCAACTTTATCTAGAAAATAGAAACAATACTTTATTCTATTTAGATTCCATAAATGATAGCAAAAAACAATCCCAAGCCATTAAAGATCTGTTAGCGTTAGAAAATTTATTTAATCAGCATATACAAGAACTTCAAAGTTTTGAAGCAAAATTACAACAAGGATAAAACCTTGTTGTAATTAAAATTTTATGGGCAGATAATCTTAATCCCGCATTACACTAGTGCCGAATATGGCTTAAAAAATACTGCAACCGCTCACTTTTGGGGTGTGAGAAAAATGCAATAGGTTCTCCGTCCTCTAGGATTCTGCCCGCTTCCATAAATAAGACGCGTGTCGCCACTTCCCTAGCAAAACCCATTTCGTGCGTAACGCAAATCATACTCATTCCTTCATTGGCGACACTTTTCATTAACTCCAAAACTCCCCCTACCATTTCTGGATCTAATGCGCTTGTAGGCTCGTCAAAGAGAATCACTTCGGGCTTCATCGCTAATGCCCTTGCAATGGCAATTCTCTGTTTTTGCCCACCGCTTAAGCGCGAAGGGTATTCATACGCTTTATCATACAATCCCACACGCGCCAAAAGTGCTAGAGCAATTTCTTTTGCCTCACCTTTGGACGCACGCTTTAATTGAACGGGTGCTAAGGTAATATTCTCAAGCACATTCAGATTATTAAATAAGTTAAAATGCTGAAATACCATTCCCATTTTTGCGCGTGCGCGATTAATGTCAATCCTATCTTGCTTATCATATGCACTAATGGCACGCTTTAATTCCAAGCCTTTTAACCCGGATAATTTCGGATATAACTCCACACTTAAATTTGAAATTCTTTTACCATCAAGCCATATTTCGCCACTATCTGGAATCTCCAAAAGGTTTAAGCAACGTAAAAATGTGCTTTTACCGCTTCCACTTGGTCCAATGATAACGACTTTCTCCCCCATCTTAAATTCTGCACTTAAGCTATTAATAACAACTTTATCCTCATTTTTATCGTTCGTATATTTTTTAAAGAGATTTTTAACGCTTATCACTTTTTCTTAATCTCCTTTCATACTTTTTGACGATGAAACTTGCCACAATCACAAGCGCCAAATAACATAAGGCAAGGAAAAAATATGGCACCATATATTCATAGCTCGCACTTCCAATCGTTTTGAACGCATAGGTTAAGTCATGCACGGTTACATAGTTTGCCACCGAAGTTTCTTTTAACAATGTTACAAACTCATTGCCTAAGTTTGGTAAGGCATTTTTAAGCGCTTGTGGAAATACGACAAAGCGCATACTCTGTTTAGAATCCAATCCAAGTGCTCTTGCTGCTTCGTTTTGTCCGCTATCTACACTTAGGATTCCACCACGAATAATCTCACTCACATACGCCCCGCTATTTAATCCAAAGATTCCAATGGCTACAAGCAGCGCGTTACTTCCAGCAAGCCCAAAAAGAGGTAAAATTACAAAATAAATAAACAAAAGCTGTACGACAATCGGTGTCCCACGAAAAAACCCAACATATAGCTTGCAAATTACTTCAAATACGCGTTCAAAGCGATTTTTATCCTCTTTGGTAAAAAGAATCGCACACAATGTTCCAACAAGGATTCCAATTAGCACACCACAAATCGCTAAAACTAGCGTTACAATAATACCCTCCAATACGAGCGCATAGCCACCCTTTGTGATAAGCTGTGTATAAAAAATCTCTAATTTATCCATTGCGTATTACTGAAAATATTTTTGCATAATATTATCAAGCGTTCCGTCATCTTTCATTGCTTTTAGCGCGCTATTAATAGAATCCAGTAAGGCTTTATTACCTTTTTTAACAGCGATTCCATATTGCTCCTCTGTTAAAGACGCACTTAGCACCTCTGTCCCTGCATTTGCTTTAGAAATTAGTTGTGCAGGTGCTTCATCTAAAATCACAATATCAACTTGCCCATTCACAAGCGCACTCACTGCAAGAGAAGCATTGACAAAACTTTTCATCTCCGCATTTGCAAACCCTTTGAACCCCCAATCTTTATCACCCTTAACAAAAAATGCACCCGTCGTACTTGTTTGCACACCGATTTTAATACCCTCTATATTGGCAATAGCCTGCACTAGAGATTCCGCATCATCACCCACTTCGCGCAACGGATTATCATCTCGGATAATCACAACTTGATTTGCATTATAATAGGCTTCCGCAAAATCTACAACTTTCAAGCGCGTTGCATTAATCGTCAATCCACTTGCCGCAAAATCCGCATTGCCACTGCTTACTGCGCTTACAACCGCATCAAACTCCATATCTTTAACTTCCAATGTTTTACCAAGTCGTTTAGCAATCTCACGCGCAATATCCATATCAACGCCCTTATATTCCAACCCCTCTTTAAACTCAAAAGGAACGAATCCCGTAGCCGTTGCGACAACTATTTTTTCCTCTCCCTTACACGCACTTAAGCCAAAACTTACAAAAACCGCTAACAAGCCTGATAGCAACGCCTTATACATTTCTTTCTCCTTGATAAAAACTAGCTAGGATTATAGCAAAAATATAAGCCGCTGTTAAGCCTTTTAAGGCAGTGTATCAAAAATTAATCCAATGGAATCCAAAATGTAATTTCTATGTTACTTGCACACACAATGCATATAAAGATTTATCATAACTCTTAAATTTTTTGATTGATTTGTTTTTTTTTTTTTTTTTTTTTTTTGATATAATGCCTTTTCTTACTTAAATGAAATGGACGATTACAAGCATAAAAGTGCGGATTCTATGGTTTTTTGTATCCCCCCCATTTATCCAATACCTTAAATCAAGAATCCGCACTTTTATGCTTTACTTCCTTAAAACATCAATAATTTTACGATTCTACTTTGATTTAAGATTTTATTTGAAAGGGTTTAATGCAGTTGGAATGCAGTTGGAAAGCGGAGAATTGGAATCCCTTAGAATCCCAAATTCACTCCGCCATTTTCATCAATTTTATAGTTAGCATCGCGCCCGATTGTATAGCCATTTCCACTGCCACTTCCATTACTCAATGGACGGCAAATATCGCCCACTTTCACGCTTCCGCTTGTAATTTTCGCATAAGATAGCTTTGGAGTAGAACGTACAACTTCAATATCACCACTTTTTGTCTCCACTCTACCAGTAGTTTCTTTAGTGTAGGAATCTTTAATCGCCTTACCCAACGCAAAACATTCATAAGTATCACCTTGGTTTAACGTTTGTGAAAACACCACTTCACCATTTTCTACACTTGCGACCTTTAAAGGATAAATCGCATTTAAAATATCACTAGAAATGCGTCCCGCAATCTGTTCTATTAATGCAGTATCGGCTGTTATGCTATCATCTTTTATTGTAGTTTTCATTACAAGCGTATTTGAAAA
>JALEPE010000112.1 GCA_022766795.1 Helicobacter sp. | reverse complement strand
TAAGATTATGGATTGCTTCGTCATTCGCTTCGCTCATTCCTCGCAATGACGGAGGGGTAGGCAATGACAGAAGGAGTAGGTAAGGACGGAAGTAAAAGTGTGCTAGGGGTTTGGGGTTTAAGGGGGTAAGGGGGACGCTTCGCAAGTAGAACCCCTTGTCCCTTTATAAAAAAGAAAGGTTTAGGATTCTTTTAGTTTCTTTGTCTTTGAGAGTAAAAGAAACTAATCAAAACATTAAAAAACTAAAATTCAATGAATTTTTATTAAATTTTTGCAAGAATGCAAACCCAAAATATATCGTAAAGCAAAGGAATCGTAAATGGCAAAACAAAAATCCAATAAAAAAGTGTCCGATAAAGAAATAAGGCAAACAAACCAAAGCCAGTTGCAAGTTACCCCCCCCACTCAATTATTAGCAGATAAACAAAAACAGCAAAAACTAGCCCTTATTATTGCAAGCTATAACACACCTATTGTTTATCTTAAGAATTGTATTGCAAGCGTTTTAAGCCAAACTAATCCTAATTTAGAACTTATTTTTGTAGAAAATGGTAGCACCAAGCAAGAGGCGCGCCAAATTATTTATGACTATGCAAAACAAGATTCCAGAATTACGATTCTACAAAAGGAAGTTAATCATTATTTAGGTGCAGGACTGAATGCTGCGATTTTGTATCTTAAGGGCGCATATGCTTTGGAATTTAATGCACAAGATTCCACAGATACGCTAGCGTGTTTTGAGGTTACAAATGCGAATCCCTATGGTATAAAATTCTATAAAAATAAAGAATCTTTTAAAGATGACTTTAAACTCTCTACGCCAAAGGTTTCACATCTAGCCTTTATGGATTCTGATGATTCTTGGAAGCCAAATTTCTTAGAAGAATGCTTTAATGCCATAGGCGATGCGGATATTGTATGGTGCAATAGTGATACATTTTATGAGGATAAAAATTGGAAGCAAGCATTAAACTATGAATCTGTGTTAGAGATGCTCCACTACCATATAGAACCTAGTCAAGTCATCACGTCTAAAGAATGGTTGGAACGAATGATTGCGATAAATTTTGGAATGTTTTGGTGGCTATACCACGGGATTATCAATTTTGATTTCTTTGATTCTATTGATCTTAATTTTATCCCACAATCCACACACGATGATAATAATTTTGGGATTCTGCTTTTTTTACAGGCGCGTAAGATTCGCACTTTACCAAAACCTATTTATACGCGAACGGTGCGTTCTGGTAGCGGTTCAAATTATGATGGTAAATATTATAAGGAGCAGATTCCGGGATTTTTGCAAAATGTGCTTACTGCGCTCAATGATGATGTGTATTTGACACAAGAAGTATTCCGCAATATCGGTGGATTTTTTATGATTGATTTGGAATTGCGGGAATTTATTGCGAACCACCCAAATTATCCAAATCTTGATTTACTGCAACGCGCTATTATGCCGGCTTATCATCAAAGGTATTTACAATTTATTTTTCTAAACCAAAACAATAGTGTGGATACCGACACTTACTTTACAATCTGTTTTAATATGATTTTTCATCTTTTGGAGAATTTCAAAAAAGGTGAATGTGCCATAGAACCCTTTAAAGATTTAGGCGACCCAAGAATTATCAAAACCAAAGAGCGTGCAAGAGCAATTGCTTTTGCTAAAGATATGCTGTATTTAGAAAATTCCCAAATCGTGCGTTTAAATCAAGAAAAACAAGCACTCCAAAATGCCTTAGCCCAAGCCCAAGAGCGTATTAAAATGCTAGAATCTATGCTGATGAAGTAGGGTGGGATAATGAAAGTTTTAATTCTAGCTGGAGGGCTTGGCACAAGATTATCTGAAGAAACAGGATTGAAGCCCAAGCCTATGGTAGAAGTGGGTGGGCGTCCGATTCTGTGGCATATTATGAAGATTTATAGCTATTATGGTTTTAATGAGTTTATTATTTTGACAGGCTATAAGGGGCATATCATTAAGGATTACTTCATTAATTACTACACGCAATATAGCGAT
>JALEPE010000082.1 GCA_022766795.1 Helicobacter sp. | reverse complement strand
ATGAACATCTTAGTTAGAATCCCAAATTGGTTAGGCGATGCGGTGATGGCAACTTATGCGCTAGAGATTTTATTTGACCGCTTCCCCAACGCGCATTTTTACTTAGTCGGAAGCCCTGTAAGCGTTGCGCTTTTTGCGCATTATCCGCGTGTTAGCATTTTGGTAGATTCCAGCAAAAAAGCAAAATGTAGAATCCTAAGCCTATACAAACTTGCAAAAAAGATTCCACCCTGCACTTTAGCCTTTACCTTTCAAAACAACCTGCTCTCCGCACTTTTACTCTATTTTAATAGCGCAAGATTCCGCGTAGGTTTTGCCAAAGAAATGCGAAGTTTCTTACTGCACCACCACCCCAAGAAGCCCAAAAACACTCACGAGGCAATGCGTTTTGCAATGCTTGTAGAATCTGCTTTGCACTCTCCAAGATTCCAAGCCTTGCAAATCCCAATCCACTCTCACGCGCCCATTGAACCCAAACTCTACCTCAAAAAACCCAATCTGCGAATCACCTTACCCAAGCATTTTCAAGATTCCAAAATCGCAGGGATTAACGCAGGGGCAGCCTTTGGAGCGGCGAAAAGATGGGAGGAATCTTACTTTGCTGAAGTGATTGCGTATTTTTTGCAACAAAATTACAATGTTATTCTCTTTGGTGTAGAGAGTGAGAATCCCATTAACACCGCCATTATAAAACACACACAAAAGCTCCACCCCACACAGAATCGCATTTTAAACCTAAGCGGACAAACTACGATTGAAAGCCTCATTGCATATTTCATTCAACTTGATTTTCTGCTTACAAATGACAGTGGTCCTATGCACATTGCAAGCGCATTGGGGATTCCAACACTAGCCCTTTTTGGTCCTACAAACACGCAAGAAACTTGCCCTTTTAATGCTAAAAATGCACATATCCTCTCGCTTGAAACACTAGGCGAGAAACTCCCTTGTATGCCTTGTATGCAACGCACTTGCCCACTTTCTAAAGATTCTAAAGACTACCACGCCTGTATGCGGGATCTCACACCAAATTTTGTGATTAGCAAAATTCAATCCCTTATAAGCGAAGTTTAAATAAAATCCGCCCAAAAATTAAAGCGAGTCGCAATGAGAACTTTAAATGTCGGACATTCCCCTGATGCGGACGATTTATTTATGTATTACGCCATTGCTTTTGGCTGGGTTAGTGATGGCGCAATCCATTTGGAATCCTGTGCGCTAGATATTGAAACACTAAATTGCAAAGCCCTAGAGGGTGCATTGGATATTTCTGCGATTTCTTTTGGCGTCTATCCTCTCTTGGCGCAAGAGCAATGCCTACTAAGGACGGGGGTAAGCTTTGGCAATGGCTATGGTCCAAAGCTAATTAAGCTTAAGGGTAAGGCGTTAAAGAAAAACTTTAAAGTCGCCCTAAGTGGTGCGCACACAACCAACGCAATGCTTTTTAGAATCGCTTACCCACAAGCAAGAATCGTTTATAAAAATTTTCTTGAGATTGAAAATGCGGTGCTAAGCGGTGAAGTTGATGCGGGTGTGCTAATCCACGAATCCATTTTAACTTTTGATGAAAGACTAGAAGTAGAACGCGAGATTTGGGATATATGGTGCGATTTAAACAAACAGGGCTTACCCTTGCCACTCGGGGGAATGTGTATCCGCCGCTCCCTTCCTTTAAGCACCGCCATTGTTTGCGAGGAAATGCTGACAAAAGCGGTGAAAGTCGCGCTAGAGAACAAACCGCTTTTATCCAAAATGCTAGAGGAGCGGAATCTTATCCGCGTGGATTCTAAGAAGCTTGAAACCTACCTCAACCTTTATGCAAACAAGGATTCCATAACCCTTAACCAAACACAACTTAACGCAATCAACGCACTCTTTAAAATCGGCTATGATTCTAAAATCTACACACAAATTTTAAATGCAGAAGACTGCCTAATCCCTTTAGAATACAAAGATTTTCGCAACACTTAAAAGAGAGTCAATAGATTCCAATCCATAAACTCTCTTTTGCAATACTTAGTAACCTCTAGGGCAAGGTGCGCAGCCTATTCCACCCCTATGGTAACCATCCCTGCCATATCCTCTTGGATGGTGATAGCCATCTCTGCCATACCCATTACGATAATAGCCTCCAAACAAGCCTTTTTCACGTGCTTCTTGGACACTCATCTTATCCATACGCTTTTGCGTTTCGGTGCGGACTGCATCGCGATATTCTCGACGCTCTTGCAAACTCATCGCTTCGTGCGCATTCCATCTTTGCTCAAGCAATCTTTCGTTAAAAATTTCTGCATCTTTAACCTTCATTTCTTGTGTGCGTTTAAAGACTTCCATTTGGTAATCTGGATAATCTTTTGGTGCAACCTTACCGCTTAAGCCCACCAAATCATCATTGCTAAGCTTTGAATAATCTGCCGCAAAAACACCAACGCTTAATGCGCTAACAACTACAATAGAAAGTAATACTCTTGTTTTCATATAGACTCCTTATAAATTGGATAGCGCAATTATAAAACTTATCTGTGAAGCGAATGTAAAATATGCAAATTTTATAAATGTTTTTTAAATGCTATTGAAAAAGTTTGCTTTATGCTAGAATATGCGTCTCTCACTGCATTCATTCCTTGCAATAAAAGAGGCTATATCATAGCAAAAAAACTGCCATAATCTTAATCTACTTGCATTTTATAGAGTTTTTTGCGGTCGCTTGAGCTTGCAATATTGAGCTGAGCACGATATTTAGCGATTGTGCGGCGCACCATTGTAACCTTAAATTTCTTTGTTGCAAGCTGTAAAATTTTATTGTCACTTAGGGGCTTTTCTTTATTTTCATCTTTAATTAATTCTGCTACAAACTCTTTAATAGCAGCATTGGAAGTATCCTCATCAATCGCAGTTGCAAAGAAATTTTTAAGTGGAAAAATTCCACGTGAGCATTCCAAATATTTATTAGAAATTGCGCGCGAAATTGTGCTAGGTGCGTGTCCAAACTCATCAGCTAGCACCTTAAGTGTCATTGGTTTTATCTCACCACCTTTAAAAAACTCATATTGATATTCTACAAGCATTAATCCAATTTTGTATAATGTCGCCTTACGCATTTCAAGCGCATCAACCAAATCCCGCGCTTCTTTAATTTTTGTTTTAATGAAGTTATCTT
Source organism: Helicobacter sp. (assembly GCA_022766795.1). Classification (GTDB taxonomy): domain Bacteria; phylum Campylobacterota; class Campylobacteria; order Campylobacterales; family Helicobacteraceae; genus Helicobacter_D. Next base: position 48,362 of record JALEPE010000082.1, on the reverse strand, counting down.
TAATAACGTCTTTATCGTCCTTATCTTGCTTTTGGATTAGAATACTAGGATAATATTTATCGTTAATTTGCACTTGGATATTATTGTTATCCTCTAAGACTAAAATATCTGGAATCACTGCTATTTCTTGCTGAAAAAAGTCAAGTGCCGGAGGGTTTTTAAAACTCTGTATCACGCGCATTGCTTTAGAATAAAGAGTGTGTTTTTTAAAGCGCGTATGAGTTTGCAAATCCTGCAAAATCTCTAAGGTTAGCCCATATACATCACTTGGAATATCTAAATAATCCAGCTGAAACCTAAAAGATTCCAATACATCTAATGCTGCAATTCCGGGCGGTTCAAGATAGGCAAAACGTTTGCGGATTTTCTCCACTTCTAGCGCACTAACTGCACTTTTTAATGTGCTACTGCACTTTGTAGCAATCTCTTCACAATCCCCTTCAAAATAACCTTCTTCATTTAGGTTTTCAATCACAGCTTTAGCAATGACTTGCGAATTTTCCGTAGGGAATAGAGGCGGTTCAATCTGGCGCATTAGCACCACTTCTAACGATTCCTCTTGAATGCAGTGCTGCTCTATAGAATCACTCTCTATATTTGTACCTTTTGCGCCTCTTAACATTTCTTTTTGACGCTTCTTATGAATTGGGTTTTGATTAGTAAAGTTCTCTGTTATACCAGATTTAACTTCAAAATAGGGATTTTCTTTACCAAAAGCATTCAAAGTCTCCTCTAAATCGCTCATTCCACTTTGCAAAATCGGCAACCAACTTTTCAATGTAGAAGAAAGCTTAGCTTTTAAGGTTGCAGAAGTCTGTGTGCGGAGTTTCATACTTTAAAATGCTCACCTAAATAATGTCTGCGCACAAGCTCATTAGCATAAATCTCTTTAGAATCGCCACTTGCTAGCAACGCGCCTTTATTAATCACATATGCACGATGACATACACTAAGCGTTTCACGCACATTATGGTCGGTGATTAACACTCCAATGCCAAACCCAAGTAATTTTTTAATGATATTTTGAATATCCATTACCGCAAGAGGATCCACGCCCGCAAAAGGTTCATCTAATAAAATGAATTTTGGTTTCTTAACCAAAGCTCTAGCAATTTCTACGCGCCGTCGCTCTCCACCGCTTAAACTCACACCTTTACGATTCCGTATTGGCTCAATATTAAATTCCTCCAACAGCCCCTCTATACATTTATCCTGCGCTTTTTGTCCCATTAAGCATACTTCAGCAGCAATGCGTAAATTTTCCTCTACGCTTAAATCTTTAAATACACTAGATTCCTGCGGTAAATACCCGATTCCAAGCTGAGCACGCTTATGCAAACTAAGTCGCGTAATGTCTTGTTTATCAAATCTCACATTCCCACCACTTGCCTTTAAAAGCCCGCAAATGATGTAAAAAGTCGTGGTTTTCCCTGCGCCATTAGGTCCTAAAAGCCCAACAACTTCTCCACTTTGCACACGAATAGAAATATCACTAATGATTTTTGTCTTTTTGATAATCTTGCTTAAATGTGTCGCTTCTAATATGTGCATCAAAGTCCTTGAATACTATATTTGCGCCCTTGCGATTCTATACTAATACAAATACGCACAAAGGGCAGTCCAATTTGTTTTAGAATTTTAGCTAAATTTTCATCGCCCCACTCTATAAAATGCCAGCCATCCTTTTCAATTTCTTCCAAAAATCCAAGCGCAAAAAGCTCTTGCAAATCCTTTTGATAAATATCATAATGGTAAATTCCATTGCCATATTCTAAAGCGGTTAAATAAGTTGGGGAAGTCGCTAAAATCTTAACCCCAAGTGCCTTAACAAAGGCTTTTACAAGCGTTGTTTTGCCGCTTGCCAAATCACCGCTAAGCAAATAGACTCCACGATGGTTTGGCAAATCTAATATTTCAAGCAGCTTTGGAATCTCATTTTCTTGCAAAACTAACTCCATTTTATGCCTCATTGTATGGGATCCAAGCTAGAATTATTAGAGAATTGGCGCACTTTTACCTGTCGAATCTCTAGCAATTCTTGCACATCTTTTAGCAAGGGGGATTGCAGCATTTCCAAAATTTCATCTTTTGGACTTTTGGATTCCGTATTTTGCGGAATTGGTTGTTTTAATTGCACTTGCGTTTGCAAATCTTCATCGTGCTGTTGCGTATTTGAGACTTCTAATGGAATCGTAGAAGCTGTTGGTGATTCTATATTTTGTGGAATCTCCAAGCTTTGTTTGGGTGCTTTTGTATCATTGATGATTTGTGTTTGCATACCAAAAACTTCTAACACATAATTTTTAATAATACTATAAGCGTGTTTTAAACGCTCTCTTTCTTTGCCTTCTGCTAAAGTTTCCCAATTTAACACATTATCTTTGAAGCTCACAAAATGCACATTTTTAGAAAAAATCTCACCCAAATCATAATTATGCGCATAAATTTTCTTTGTTAAAAGTGCGAAGAGTGCCTGTGCATTATCTTGCGCAGACTCTTTTGTGGAATCTTGTAATTCCACGTTTGAGGGCTGTATTGGCTCTTGTGACTCCCGTATGGAATCTTGCGCATTTTTTTGTAGAATCTGTGATGCTTGAGATTTTACCTTTGGCTCCACATTTTCAATTTTTGGTAATTGTTCAAAAAATCCTTTCTCTAAATACGCAATTGCTTTATCAATACTCTCTACTTTCAAGGCTTCTAGCATTTTAAACGCACTTAATGTCAGCACAAAGGAATTTTCAGAACCCAAAAACAACAATTCTTTAGCTTGCGTGATAATTCTAAAAAAGCGATCAACAACCAAAGTGCTATAACGCGAATCCTCGCCCTTTAATAATTTGTCTTTTAGAAAAATACTCATCTCATCTAAAAGCATTTCGCATTCATATTCAAAAAACCCTTCCAAAGTTTTCAACACTGCTTCTCTATCTTGCGTAAAAATACTTTCAAAGAGTAAATTTAGACTTTGTGTATTGATAAGCCCTAACATATTGGCGCACACATCAGCCGTTATATTGTAATTTGAATAGATAATGGCTTGATCTAGCAGCGTCAAGGTATCACGTAGAGAACCTGCACCACTGCGGATTAACATATTGAGTGCTTCCTCTTGGTAAGTGATTTGCTCTAATTGTAGAATCTTTTTTAAATGTTCAAAAATATTTTTATCAGAAATGCGTTTAAAACGAAAATGCTGTGTCCGACTTAGAATTGTGGCGGGCAATTTCAAGGGATCAGTTGTCGCAAGAATAAATTTCACATACTCTGGTGGCTCTTCCAATGTTTTGAGCAATGCGTTGAAGGCTTCACGCGTTAGCATATGCACTTCATCAATGATGAAAATCTTAAAGCGTCCCATATTGGGGTGGTATTTTGTCTGCTCAATTAAATCTCTAATATCATCAATCTTGCGATTAGATGCACCGTCTAGCTCTATAATGTCAATGTGGCTCATTTTATGCGGATTTGCGGCAACACAGTTTGGACAATGTCCGCAAGGCTTGGAACAAGGACCATTATCGCACTGCAAAGCTCTAGCAAAGATTCTGGCGCTAGAAGTTTTCCCGCTTCCACGCAGTCCTGAAAATAAATATGCGTGCGAAAGCCGCTTGGAATCTAATGCTAATGATAATGTTCGGCTTACCGCTTCTTGCCCAACCAATGCGTCAAAATCCATTGGGCGATATTTTAAGGCTAATGCTTGTTGTTCCATAAATTTTCCTGAATCAAAAGCGCAATTCTACACCACGCAAGCCTAAAACTTTGTTAATTCTCTTTGTATTGTGTAATATCCGATTGAAATTTGTAAATTTTATTTTTCAAACGCACCAGCAACCCCGTATCAATTAACTGCCTAAATGTCTTCACGACAGTGGGCTTACTTACGCCCACTTCTTGCACAATATCCTCATAAGAGCCATAGAAAATATTTTCATCATCACTATGTTCAATAAGATATTTAATGATTTCTATTTTTTTGCCCCCAACAAAGATAGAAATTGCATTTAATAGCACATTTTGCATTCTTAATTCACTTGCTTGAAACTTCGGCAAAACAGCCCGTAGAGTTGTTTTTAACAATTCTTCTACATCAATAGGCTTGAGAATATAACCATCAACGCGCAATTCAATACAATCCAACAAATACCGTGTCTCTGTATGTGCAGTTGCAACAATGATTGCAACTTCCAAGATTGGATTTTTACGAATCTCTCGGATTAAGTCAATTCCATTAAGTTTCGGCATTAAAATATCCGTAATGACTAAGTCAATATTCTGATGTTTTAAAATTTCCAAAGCCTCCTTGGCATTGCGTGCAATAAAAAGCTCTGAAACATAGTCTTCAAGCACCATAGAGGCAAACTTTAAAATATCCTCTTCATCTTCTACATATAACACTTTTAAATGCTTTAAAACCCTTTCATCATTTTTGCTAATCATTCTCTCTCCTTTTGCCCCAATGGAATCGTAATGATAAACTGCGCTCCGCAACTACCATCTCTTATAGCACATTCACGCACACATTCTCCCTCTTTGCAGAGGATATTAAACGCATCATCATAGCGCACATTGCGTACTTCAATACTCCCTTGCATTTGTTTTTCAATAATTTGCTTAGACATATAAAGTCCAATGCCTGTGCCAACAGACTTATGTTTTGTAGTAAAATACGGCTCAAACACTTTATGTATATCGTCAAGCTTAATCCCACCTCCATTATCCATAAGTAAAATCTTAACACATTCTTTAATATCATTTTCTTTAAACTTCTCCACTACAATTCCGATTTTAGCCGGACAAATCTCTCGTTCCTTTAGCACATCTTCAGCATTTTTAATTAAATTTAAAACCACTTGAGAAAATGCGCTTTTATAACCACATAGCATAATATCGTCTGCACATTCTAAGGAGATTGTAATTTCGTTTTGCTTCAAAAACGCATCAACCAAAGAAATGGAATCTTGGATATTCTCCTTTAAATTAAAGCATTCTTTGTCGTTAGAAGAGTTGAAAAAATTACGAAAATCTTCAATGGTTTGCGACATCCTTTTTGCAATTTTCAATCCATCTTCTACTTGCATATCAATAAATTCTTGCGTTAATTTACCATTTTGAGATTTAACTTTAAAAGTTTGTATAAGTAGCATTAGCGCGTTTAGAGGTTGTCTCCACTGGTGGGCAATATTCCCTATCATCTCCCCCATACTTGCAAGCCGCGCTTGTTGATACATAATTTGATCTTTTTTACGGCTTTCTAGCACTTCATTTTCAATAGTTGCTTGTAGAGAATTATTGAGATTTTGCAATTCTTTTGTTTTTTCTCTAATTTTTTGCTCCAATGTCGCGTGGAGATTTTTAATATCCCTTAAAATCAAAAAACTAAGCAATATTGTAATGAGCATAATTAAACACATAATCACCAAAATAACCTTTTGCAAAATGCTATGCAAGGCACTATTGCGCGTTTTTTTAATCTCAATTAATTGCAAATTAGAATGCGCAAGGGAAGCGAGTTGCTTGTTGAGCGCATTGATACTTTGCTTAATAATCTCACTAGAGGGTTTTAAAGTATCAAGATTCTCTAAATATGCATAAATTGCCGTATTAAGCTGTTCTAAGTCATTTTGCAATTCCTCTTTTTTCCGCAATATAGAATCGTCTTGCACAATAAAATGATATGTCTTGAGTAAAGAATGTGTAGAATTTCCTGCTTCAATGACACGCTTTTGTAACGCCTTATAAATATCCCATTGCCGAATAATACTAGATTCCACTTCTTTAATTTTTATATTGGAGCTATGGAATAAATTTTGCGAATCGTTAATGGCGCGCCTCACATTTTCTAATTCCACAAGCGATTGACTATACTCTGCAAACAGCACATCGTAATCGTGTTTTAAGCTGAAATGATACATAAAAGAAACAATCGCTAAAGACAGCAAGCCCGAAGCGATATTAAAAACCAAAATACGTGCCTTATCGGCGAGTGTTGTTCCAAAAATATGAAAAATATGCAAAGCTTTTCCTCTTTAAGAGTAATGCGCGGAATTTTAACATTAATTTTAAAAACTTCTATGAAAAGTTTTTAAAATTTAAAATGATTTTAAAGTAATTATCTCTATGATTACAAGGACAATTTACATCAACTTAGAAAGGAGTTTGATATGAAAAAGATTTTATTAGGATTAGCATTAGTAAGCGGCTGTTTAATGGCAGCAGATGGTGCAGACATTTTCAAAAAATGTATTGCGTGCCACGGAGCAAAAGGTGAAAGAGTAGCACCGGGCAGTAAAGGCAATGTAACAATTGCCGGAATGGATAAAGCTAGACTTGTAGAGCAACTTAAAGGTTACGCAGCAGGGACTGCTGATAATGGCGGGGCAAAAGCGATTATGTATGCAAATATGAAAAACTTTAAATTGACAGATGCAGACATTGAAGCAGTAGCAGATTATATCTCTCAACTTCCTGCTGTTAAATAGTCTTTAAACCCCCTTTATGGGGGATTGTTTATGCCTTACTTAGAAATTAATTCTTCACATTTTTTTCACAATTATCATACGATTTTAGAAACAATCTCTCCTAATAAGCCACAAAAAATTGCGATTGTTTTAAAAGACAATGCCTATGGACACGGAATCTTAGAAATTGCAAATCTAGCAAAACAAGCAAATATCCAAACTGCATTTGTTAAAAATACACAAGAAGCTTTAAGTATTGCGCCGCTTTTTAATACTATTACAATCCTTTATCCTAGTCAAAATGCACCCGATTTTAAAACTGCGCTCAAAACACCAAACCTCTACTTTTGCGCTCCAAGCCTAGAATCTTTACAAAATTATCCACAACACACTAGCATTGAATTAAAGATTGATAGCGGAATGCACCGCAATGGCATTAGCAAAACAGACTTAAATACCGCTTTTGACCTCATAAAAAAGCGGAATCTGCACCTTAAAGGAATCTTTACGCACAATGGTTTTGGAGATGATGTAAATAGTGCATTTTACACGCAAAATATGGAATTTTTAGCCATTAAACAAGAAGCATTAAAATTATGCCAACATTATGGAATCCTGCGCCCAAGATTCCACTCCTTAAGCTCATCAGGAGCAATGCGCGCTAGTCAATTTGATGCCAATTTACCACAAGAATTACAAGATGATCTTTATCGGGTTGGAATCGCATTTTATGGCTATTTGTGTAGCGATTTTCAAAATCCACCACTAAAGCCCATTGCCGCACTTTTTGCCAATAAAATTTCCACCTTAAAGTTAAAAAAGGGTTCAAACATTGGTTATAGTGGAATGGGTATTTTAGAGCAAGATTCCATAGTTTCCACTTATGATATTGGCTATGGTGATGGATTTTTTAGGCTGCGTGAAAATATGCAACTCCATAGCGCAGAAGGATTTAGAATCCTACCGCGTGCCAGTATGGATTGCATTAGTATTTTAACAGACGCGCCAAAAGTCTGTATCTTTAATGATGTGCGCTCATTAGCAAAGGCATTTGATACGATTCCTTATGAAATTTTAGCGCATTTACACGCCTATATTCCACGCATTGTTGTGTAAGTTTCACAGAGATTCCATTTTTTGTAACAATTCTCTAAACTTTTTGGTATGATTTCAGATTAATTTTAATATAAGGAAATATTGTGAATCTTTGTCTTTTATTTGGCGGAAAGTCTTATGAACATGAAATTAGCATTGTGAGCGCAATTGCACTGAAAAAACTTTTTCCAGATCTTAAACATTTTATTTTTTTAGACGTAAATCATAATTTTTACTACATTCCAACTCAAAATATGCAATCTAAATTTTTTAGCAGCAACGCCTATTTAAAGGCGCAAAAAATCTATCCCAAAAAAGATGGCTTTTACATACGCACTCTCTTAGGTGAGAAGCCCCTTAATGTTCCCATTATTCTAAATTTAATCCACGGAGGAGACGGAGAGGACGGAAGCATTGCGTCAATGCTTGATTTTTATGGGATTCCCTATATTGGACCCAGAAATCCTGCGTGCGTGCTTAGTTTCGATAAAGAATTTAGCAAATTTTTCGCTAAAAGTCGCGGTGTCTTAACATTGGATTATCAAGTGCTATACCGCAACTCCCCTATTCCAACTTTGAAATATCCCGTAATTATTAAGCCTGCGCGACTTGGAAGCTCGCTTGGAATCAATATTGTAGAATCACAAGAGGATTTACAATATGCTTTGGATTCCGCTTTTGAATATGATGAAAAGGTGATTATTGAACCATTTATTGCTGGCATTAAAGAATATAATCTAGCGGGCTATAAAAGCAAAGAGGGAATGCGATTCTCTTTTATTGAAGAGCCAGAAAAAAATAAATTTTTAGATTTTGATAAAAAATATTTGGATTTTTCGCGCACACACAATGCGAAAGAAGCCGAAATCAGCGAAGATTTAAAACTAGATTTGCAAGAAAATTTCACAAAGCTTTATAGCAACCTCTTTGAAGGCGCGCTTATCCGCTGTGATTTTTTTGTTAAAGACAACCAATGCTATTTAAATGAAATTAATCCCGTCCCGGGAAGCTTAGCAAATTACCTATTTAATGACTTTGAAAGTGCCTTAATAGAATTATCTAAAGCCCTGCCAAAACCAAGTGATATTAGAGCAAATTACACTCTTTTAAACCAAATTCAATTTGCAAAAGGCAAATAGTGGCACAAAAAATTATTTCCTATAAGGGTGAGGATTTTGTGCTATCATACAGCATTAAAGAAAATGTAAAAGGCGCACCCGCACTCGTGATTCTACACGGCTGGGGTGCTAACAAACGGCTAATGCAGCAAGCCTTTGAAAAGCATTTTTTAGCCTTTACGCATTATTATATTGATTTACCGGGCTTTGGCGATTCTAAGATTCCACCTTTTGCATTACATACACAAGATTATGCAGAAATTTTAAATCTTTTGCTAGAATCCCTTTGTCTTAAAGCTCACGATTCTATAATTTTAGGACATAGCTTTGGGGGAAAAGTAGCTACATTATTGAATCCTAAAACACTTATCCTACTAAGTAGTGCTGGAATCCCTACGCAAAAAAGTCTAAAAGTGCGCACAAAAATTGCCTTTGCTAAAGCCTTAAATAAGTTTGTGCCTGCCTTAAGCGGAATCGCAAAGTCCTTTTTACGTTCTAAAGATGTGCAAAATATGGACGAGATTATGTATCAGACCTTTAAAAATGTCGTAGATGAAGATTTTACACCTATTTTTAAGCAGTTTAAAAACCCTTGTTATATTTTTTGGGGCAAGGAGGATTTAGCCACACCGCCAAAAAGCGGAGAGACAATCCACGCTTACATTCTAAATTCTAAATTTTTTCCATTGCAAGGCGATCATTTCTTTTTCTTAAACCAAGTAGCAAAAATTGAAACACTATTCAAACAATAATTTATACTTTTTTTGCTAGAATAGCACAATTTTTCTCACGCAAAGGATTCTTTTTTGCAAAATATTGATATTTTCACAATGGCAACACGTTGGTTCTTCCTCATTGCGTTAAGCTACTATACAATGGTGAATCTGCAGTGGTATCACTATAAAATTACACGCGTTATTTTCAAACACCATAAGCAAAAATGGCATTTTTTATATTTTGTATTGCCCATTATTTACTTTATTTGTATTCCTGATAATCTTTATTTTTACATTGGGCTTTTGGTATATCTTTTAGCACTAGGTGTGTGGATTTTTAACCTTAGCAAAAAACTTGTTTTAACTGGTCGCATATTGCGATTCTTTGGTATTTATATTGTTTTTATCGTGTTTAATGAACTTTTACTTTTAAAGGTTGAGGGGCATTCTTTTATTACCCAAATTATCTATCTTTTGCCACTATTTATTTCTATCACTCTTGCCTCTTTTTTAGAAAAGATTTTGCTAAATCGTTATAAAAAACTCGCGCAAGACAAGCTGGAGAATATGCCCAATTTAACAATTATCGCAATTACTGGAAGCTATGGCAAAACAAGCCTCAAAAACTTCCTAACCCAAATCTTGCAAGATGGCTTTAAGGTGTATTCCACTCCACGTAGCGTCAATACACTCACAGGAATCATCGCAGATATTAATCAAAACCTTTCGCCCATTACAGATGTGTATGTCGTAGAAGCTGGGGCTAGAGGAAGTGGGGATATTAGAGAGATTGTAGAATTACTTGCCCCACAAATTGTTGTTGTGGGAAAAATTGGTGAGGCACATATTGAATATTTTAAAACCATTGAAAATATTTACAGCGTTAAATACGAAATTTTAGAGAGCAAACGCCTACAAAAAGCGTATATTTATAAAGAAAATATCCAACCCGACCCATCACTTGTTAATGCACCTATTGTAAATTTTCCTAAGAATTCAAGCAATATTAACGCCACACTTAAAGGCACGGATTTTACCCTAGAAGTTGCTAGAGAAAAGATCGTATTCCAAACACGTATTTTAGGTGCATTTAATGTGATTAATATCAGTGCGGCGATTGCTGTTGCAAGCGATTTAGGCATTAATAATGCGACATTGATAAGAAGCGTACAAAAACTTGAACCCATAAGCCATCGCCTAAATAAAATCATCGTTAATGAAAAAATCATTCTTGATGATAGTTATAATGGCAATCTTGATGGTATGTTAGAAGCTATTAGACTTTCCTCGCTCCATCAGGGCAAGAAAATCATCGTAACACCGGGGCTAGTAGAAAGCTCCAAAGAGGCAAATATTAAACTAGCGCAAGCCATTGACAGAGTTTTTGATTTAGCCATTATTACAGGAGAATTAAATTCCAACCTCCTACGCAAATATATTTACACTGCGCAAAAAATTGTTTTAAAAGACAAAAAGCATATTGAACATATTTTGAAATCCGCCACAGATAGAGGGGATTTGATTCTCTTTGCAAATGACGCACCAAGCTATATTTAAGGATTCATAAATGGAATATATCTATGCACCTTGGCGTAGCGAGTATTTTGGCAACAAAAAAGATTCTTGTGTATTTTGCGATATTGCAAAAGGCATTAATCTCCACTTAAATACGCAAGAATCTTTTGCACAAGCCGATGAAGCAAACCGTGTCTTTTATCGCGATGATAAGATTTTTTGTGTGATGAATAAATTTCCCTACACGCCCGGACATTTTCTCATTATCCCCCACACACACACGCATTCCCCAGAATTATTAGATTTGCCGACTTGGCTACATTTACAAACATTTGCCCAAAGTGGAATCGCGCTTTTAAAAGAATTTGGTGCAAGTGGTGTCAATATGGGAATGAATATTGAGCGCGCGGGAGGAGCAGGAATTCCAGAGCATATCCACTTACATTTGTTACCGCGTTTTATTGGAGATACAAATTTTTTTACCACCATTGGCGATGCACGCGCTTATGGAGTGGATTTTGATGTCATTTTTAATAAGATTAAAACTTTAGCCACAAAGCATTTTAATAAAATCGCCTCGCATTAAACCTCAATGCACTCTAGAATTCTTAAATTAAATCCACTTAATGCGCCATATTCTAGCTCATTAGCTTTAGAACTACTTAATAATTTAAAATCTGCAATTCCAAGTGCTTTTAGAATCTGCGCACCAATCCCCAAACCTTTGATGTCTTTATTGTTTTGTGTGCGTAAAAACACTAAATATCCGCCATTTTCCTTTAATCTAACAATAGAATCCATCAAGCTATTAAATAAACTTTCATTCTCTAACAATTCTAAATCATCACGCACACTATGAAACTTTACAAATGGAATTACGGACTTACCAAAAGAAAATACGATATGCTCTCTACCCAAATGATCGCAGAACCGCAACTTCTTGGATTCCATTCCCAAAAACCTGCATTCTTGCGTATCAATATGACGCGTTAGTTGCTCAAATTGCAAACGATACTCAATCAAATCTGAAACATATAAAATCTTTAAATGGTGTAATTGTGCAAATTCGCTTAAAAATTTATCCCCGCGCCTTGCCATTAAACCATCTTTTTTCATAATCTCGCAAATCACACTAATGGGCTTTAAACCAGCAAGACGACAAATATCTACACTCGCTTCTGTATGTCCTGTACGCTCTAAAACTCCACCCTCTTTTGCAATCAATGGAAAGATGTGCCCTGGGCGCACAAAATCTTCCGGCTTTGTATTTGCCTTACACATTAGCTGAATGGTTAAATCTCTCTCATATGCAGAGATTCCTGTTTTTGCCTCTTTTGCATCAATAGAAACCGTAAAAGCGGTTTCGTGATTAGAACTATTTTGACTTACCATTGGCGGTAAATCTAGTGCTTGCGCAATATCTTTTGTAATAGACACACAAATAAGCCCACGCGCTTCTTGTGCCATAAAATTGATTTTATCCGGCGTGCTAAAGATTCCAGCCATTACCAAATCGCCCTCGTTCTCACGATCCTCATCGTCCATTACAATAATCATTTCACCATTTTTAATAGCACTTATCGCTTCTTCAACGCGCAAAATCGCTTCTTTCATAGCCATATCCTTAGTTAAAATTAAATATTTAATATTAATGCGTTTGAATTATATCGCAAAGTTTCAAAATAAATCTTAATAAAATATTGACAAACACAAATAATAAAGCTATAATTTCGGCTTTTAAAATATTGGGGTATCGCCAAGCGGTAAGGCAGTTGGTTTTGGTCCAACCATTCCGAGGTTCGAATCCTTGTACCCCAGCCACTTCATAATAAACTGCGTGAGTTTTTCAACACTTTTTATTTAGTTTTATCGCGGGGTAGAGCAGCCCGGTAGCTCGTTGGGCTCATAACCCAAAGGTCGGTGGTTCAAATCCGCCCCCCGCTACCAATTCTTGATTATTAAAATCTAAAAAGTTGAGTTTATGGAATTTGTTGGTTCTGAATTAATTTTTATCCACATTGTATTATCTATCCCTTTGTTTATTCCTCCACTTTGGAATCTCTATGCGCTCGTTATCAATCCATCACACACTAAAAAACTCCGCACACTTGCTATGAGCGCACCTGCATATTATACATTGCTAAGTGCGTGTGCATTTAGCGGATTTGTAATTTGGGCAATGCTAGGCTTTATATTAACATTCAAGATTCTTTTAATGTTTGTGCTATGGCTTGTTATTTTAAGCGGTGAAATTAGGCGGCATATCCTCCAAAAACGCATTTTAGTAGAAGCAGATTCTGCAAAACGCGAAGTATTTTTCAAATTTGCAAAAATAAAATACATTCTTGATCTTAGTATTTTTATGCTTTTGCTATTGTTTTGGGTTGTGTAAATGCAGTTTATCTACCACAAAAATGCTGGGGAAGCGCAGCTAAAGCTTAGCGGAGACATTTACCATCATCTTTTTCGTGCGCGCAGAATGCGCAAATCAGAATCTCTAACCCTACGTAATTTGCGTGATTGCAACGCATACTTTTACGCCATTACAAACCTTGATAAAAAAGAGGCAATTCTCACATTGGATTCCACACAAATCACACCACAACTCTCACCAAAAGGGCATTTGATTTGGGCGATGATTGATCCAAAGTCTATTGAAAAAACTCTACCTTATCTAAATGAACTAAACCTTGCGTGTATTACATTTTTTTATGCAGATTTTTCACAAAAGCAATTTAAACTAGATATTGCGCGCATAGAACGTATTTTAGAAAATTCTTGCGAGCAGTGCGGGCGCACCACGCGTTTAAAAATAGAGATTTTACCGAATCTTGAAGCTGTGTTACAAAAATACCCAAAATTTGCCGTGATGGACTTTGGAGCAGAACCTTTAGAATCGCATAACGCACTGCCTATTATGTTGGGTGCAGAGGGAGGATTCAGCCAAAAAGAACGCACTTTATTAAAGACACAGATAATATTTAGCGCACCAAATTGCAATATTTTACGCAGTGAAACCGCTGCAATTTATATCACAAGCAAGCTTTTATAGCTTTACAAGCCTCCAAAAACTAGCTACAATCTTGGAATTGCGAATCAAAAAGGAATCTTGTATGCACCACTCCAAAAAAGCCTTCACGATGCTTGAGTTAGTTTTTATCCTAGTAATTTTGGGCATACTAGCGGCTGTCGCGATTCCAAAAATTTCCGCAAGTCGTGATGACGCGAAGCTTGTCGCATTAAAGAGTGATATTAATACTTTAAAAACAGCCTTTCCAGCATATTTTCTAGCACAAGGCGAAGGGACATTTTTAAGCGCAATCACACTAAGTAATGCAAATTGGACGCTAAGTGATTATACAATCCAAAGCAAATTGCAAGATTCCAATCATAACCCCTGCATTAGCGTAAAACTACTAAATTCCAATGACACAATACCAACCACACCTAAAGATGTGCAATTTTTAGAATTCTCCACACAAACAAGTGGCAATGCCAATGGCGATACTTGCGCAAAACTCATTGAGAGTATCGGACTAAACGCCACACTAAAAATTCCATTGCTTAGCAATTCCATTGTGTTTTAAACCAATGAAGCCTGCTTTTACGCTTTTGGAAATTGTCTTAACCCTGCTGCTTGCTGGAATCTTATTTAGCATAGGGATTCCATATTTTCACAACTTCACAAATGCTGCCTGTCTTAAAAAATTACAACTCCAAACGTTAAATTTGCGCCTTACACTAAAGTCTCAACTTAACCAAAAACAAAACGTAGATTGGGACGCGCTCTATGCGCATTTAGACTTTAAAACCAAAGATTGCAATTTTGCCAAACAAAAAAATGGTTTTATCATCAATTACCACGACAAAAAAGCATATTTCGTGCTAAAAAACTCCTTGCTAGAATGCCAACATATTAAAAGCGCAAGACTTCACAATGGGGAATCTATGTGCGATGTCTTTTAAAAAATACATTATAATTTCACTTATTCTTTAAGGAATTCTCAATGCACGAAATGTTTGCAAACCTTGATGTTTATATCATTGCTTTACTCTTTTTTGCTGCACTTGCGGCAGGGTTTGTAGATTCCATTGCAGGAGGTGGCGGAATGATTACAATTCCTGCACTTTTACTTAGTGGAGTCTCGCCCTTACAAGCTCTTGCAACAAATAAACTCCAAAGCACTTTTGGTAGTTTTTCAGCTACTTTACACTTTTATAAAAAAGGTTTTATAAACCTTAAATTCTCTCTACCCTTTGCGATTATTGCATTTGTATTTTCGGCAATTGGGACGATTAGCGTGCAGTTTATACAGGTTGATTCTCTATCTAAAATTCTGCCTTTTTTGATTTTAATCTTTGGGTTCTACTTTCTTCTTGCACCAAACATTGGAACAACACAAAAAACAAAGAAAGCGAGTGGCACGCTTTTGATTTTAGCTATTGCTGGAATTGGTCTATATGACGGATTTTTTGGACCCGGAACTGGCTCATTTTTCATACTTGCATTGATTCTTGTTGGAGGATTTGAACTTACGCAAAGCTTAGGACAAGCAAAGCTCTATAATTTTGCGACAAACATCGCATCGCTAATATTTTTTGCACTCGGAGGACATATGCTATGGTGGGTTGGAATCGTTATGGCTCTAGGGCAGTTTATTGGCGCAAATCTCGGTGCTAAAATGGCAATCCGTTATGGAATCCGCATTGTAAAACCGCTTATTGTTGCGGTATCTTTTCTAATGGCAGCGAAGTTACTCTATGAACAATTATAAGCCTTTATGGAACGATTTATTGAAAGATAAGCGGAATTTCACTAAAATTGCCGTTTCAACCAAAAAATTCTCTTAAAATAAGGCTTCCGCAATGAAAATATTTTATTCACTACTTTTTTTGCTAACTTTTAGCTATGCACAATTTGATGATTTAGTCTATGATATGCGCAGTGAGGAAGTGCTAAAAATCTTTGATGTTGAACCAGAATTTCTCAACAACACCTATTTTATTGATGTAAAAAATACAATTTTAGCCGACCGCCATCAAAATTATTTACTCTCCAAATTCAAAGATGGACAAGAATTTATCCCCACCCTAAAAGAAATGTTTTTAAAAGAAGGAATCCCGCAAGAATTTTTATATCTTGCAATGATTGAATCGGGATTTTCTCTTACTGCACGCTCAAACAAACGCGCCACGGGTATGTGGCAGTTTATGCCAAAAACCGCAAAATCACTCGGCTTATTAATTAATGCACAAATTGATGAGCGCAAAGACCCTATTAAATCTACGCAAGCCGCCATTGCATATTTAAAATATCTTAAAGCCTCTTTTGGTAAATGGTATCTAGCCGCTATTGCCTACAATTGTGGCGATGGACGATTAAAACGCGCAATTAAAGAAGCGGGCAGCGATTCTCTAAGCGTTTTATTAGACCCTGATGCAAAATTTATCCCACTTGAAAGCAGAATGTATATCCGCAAGATTCTCTCTGTATCCTTGCTGTTTCACAATGTAGATACGCTAAAGACAAATGATTATGACTATTTTTTAAACCGTGGCGCAAACACACTTTTAGCTACCATTGAAGTCGCTCCTGCAACACCGCTTAGCCAAATTGCTTCAAAAGTTGGAATTTCACTAGATACCCTTAAATCATATAATCCACAATTTAAGCGCGCTATGACACCCACCTTTGCAAAAACTTACAGTGTGCATATCCCCTATCAATTTCTAGCGCGTTATAAAGAAAACACGCAGCACCAAGAAACCATTAAAATCAAACCTTATTTAGTGCATAAAGTGGGCAAAGGCGATACGATTTATTCTATTGCTAAACGTTATGGAGTGCCAAGCAAGCAAATTGCTCAACATAATGGCATTAAAAACACAAACACTCTTTCAATTAATCAGGAAATTGTGATTCCGCTCAATAAAGGCTAATAATGAAAAATTCTTATAAAATCTTAGTAGAAATTCTGCTTGGAATCTCTATTGCGATTCTGCTCTTAAGTGGTTGCGGCTCTAAGAGTAGCACAACAAATAGAGATTATGGCAAGATGAATAATAGCCAACAATCCCAAAATGCAACAATGCGTCCTTACCAAATTAATGGTAAATGGTATTACCCTACCACCGTTACGCTTGGCGAAAGCTATGATGGAATTGCGAGTTGGTATGGACCAAACTTCCATGGTAAAAAGACTTCCAATGGCGAAACTTATAGTATGTATGCCCATACTGCTGCACACAAAACATTACCAATGAATACGATTGTGCGCGTAACAAGCAAGGAAAACGGTAAATCTACGATTGTGCGCATTAACGACAGAGGACCTTTTGTTTCAGGGCGCATTATTGACTTATCTAAAAGCGCGGCAACTGATATTGATATGATGGCTAAAGGAACTGCGCGTGTGCGTGTAGAAGTCATTGGCTTTAATGGGGCAATTTCCAATGCAGTTCCACTCAATCAAGAAAATATCGCAAGAAGCGAGTATAAGGTTGCGAATACTGAACACTCCATACAACTCTCTCAATTCTTGGTGCAAATTGGTGCATTTAGAAAACGAGAGGGCGCGCAGCAATTCCAGCAACAACACACGAATATGCATGGCTATCCTGCAGTTATTAAAGAATATATGTTAAATGGCGCGCCCATTTATCGTGTAATGCTAAGTGGATTTAAAAGCGAAGCTGAAGCGCGCGATTTCATAGCTTCCCAGAAAATCACAGGCGCGTTTATCGCCACAGAGTAAGAGCAAGATATGCAAACATTAACGCGTAACACAAGAGAAACACACATCACAGCAAGCTTAGAAATTTATGGCAATGGCATTGGTGAGATTGATACAGGAATCGGATTTTTTAACCATATGCTACAATCTCTTTGCAAACACGCAAATTGGAATCTTAATTTGCGCTGCAAGGGTGATTTAGAGGTGGATTTTCACCATAGCGTTGAGGATTGCGGAATCGTCATTGGCACCTTGCTAAAGCAAAACCTATTTCCATTAAGTAATGTGGAACGTTTTGGCAATGCAAGCGTTGTAATGGACGAATCTTGTGTAGAATGTGATTTAGACCTTAGCAATCGCCCATTTTTAATCTATGATCTTCCAGTTAGCGGAAAAGTTGGAGAGTTTGACTGCGAATTAGCAGAAGAGTTTTTCCGCGCGGTTGTCATCAATGGTGGAATCTCTGCACACATCATTGTAAAACGTGGTAAAAATAACCACCACTTACTAGAAGCTTCTTTTAAAGCTTTTGCGGTTGCCTTACGTCGCGCGTGCGTCAAAAATGAAGCATTGGGGATTCCTAGTACAAAGGGTGTGCTATGATAAAACTTATCGTGCTAGATGTTGATGGCACGCTAAGTGATGGCAGTATTATTTATAGCGATAGTGGCGCAGAGATTAAAGCATTTAATGTCAAAGACGGCTTAGGAATCGCGGCTTGGATTAAGCTTGGAAGACAAGCAGCAATCATCACAGGGCGCGAATCTAATCTCGTTGCAAACCGAGCAAAAGAGTTGAAAATAACATACATTAAACAAGGTATAAAAAACAAGGCAAAGGCCCTACAAGAGATTTTAGAAGAATCACAAATAACCCCTAATGAAGTTGCAATCATTGGCGATGACATTAATGACTTAAGTATGTTAAAAATGGTAAAATATTCTTTTGCTCCCAAAGATTGTGCGGATTGTATTAAAACACAGGTGCGCAAAGTCCTTAAGCACAAGGGTGGCAAAGGTGCAGTTAGAGAAATGATTGATAAACTCATCAAAAAAGAAAAGCTAGAGGTAGAATTTTATGCGCTCTTTGCCTAATGTTTCAAAACCTATAAAATCCCCTAAAAGTGCGCATTTTGTGCCTATATTTTTTATCGCACTTTGTGGATTCTCTCTCGTTATGGTTGGAATTTTAAGCACACACCATGATAAAAAATCTAATAAAATGGCAAATATTACGCGTTTTGAGGTATTTGACTTTAACTATTTTAAAATCACACAAGAGGGTGTGAATATTGTCGCAAAAGGCAAAAAAGCTAGAGAAAATACTAAGGGCGAGAATGAGATAGAATCTTTAGCCGTGCAAAACATCACGCGTGATTCCAAAAAAGAAAGTTTGGAAGCCGAGTTCGCGCTCTACAACAATCAAGATATATTCTTTCCCAATGGCGTGAATTATCAACGCGATGAAACAAAATTTTGGAGTCAAAAGGCGCGTTATTATCCCAATACCAAAGAGTTAGAAGGCTCTGGAGAGTTTGTGATTCTTAATAAAGACACGACAATCCGTGGGCAAAATATCATCTATAAAAACAACAAAATTTACGCCCATAATGTTCGCGGAACCCTAAAGGAAAGGCGATGAAATATTTAATTCTAATCCTAAGTTTATACTTCACATTCGCGGTAGCAAACGAGATTGAAGTCAGTGCTAAAGAATTTATCGGTGATGAACAAAAAAAGCTAACCCAACTTAAAGGCAATGTAGAAATTAAACGCGCAAAAGACCGCTTAACAGCTAATGAAGCCTTTATTTTTTTGGATTCCAATAATCGCCCCAATAAAATGCAGGCATTGGGCAATGTGCGCTTTTGGCTAACTTTAAAAGATGGACGTCAATTTGAGGGAGAATCTAAAGAAGCCCTCTACTTCCCAAACAAGCGTGAATATCAGATTCTAGGCGATGCGGTGGTTAGAGAACCGGCTAAAAATAATGTCGTGCGTGGGGATAAAATCATTGTGCGCTATCAAGATGGCTACATCAATGTTGTGGGTGATGATAACAAGCCTGCACGCTTAATTTTTAAATTAGACAAAGAACAATAATGCCACAATTTATGCTAAAATCCGCAAATTTCCTAACTTCAGCACAAAACATTGCACAATGTCCGCCACCTATGCTATCTGAAGTGGCATTTTTAGGGCGTAGCAATGTTGGCAAAAGCACTTTAATTAACCTCATTTGTAACAAAAAAAATCTCGCAAAAAGCTCATCAACCCCGGGCAAAACACAGCTTATTAATTTTTTTTTAACACAATGGCACAAGAGTTGTGATTCCATAGTTTCCCACAGCACCAATGATACAAAAAAATGTGATTCTACACAAGAAGCCCTAAAGCTTATGCTTATAGATTTACCGGGCTTTGGCTATGCAAAAGTGGCTAAAAGTCAAAAGGAGCTATGGAATCGCAATTTAGTAGAATTTCTACACAAGCGTGATTGCATACGGCTTTTTGTGCATTTAGTAGATAGCAGGCACCCCTATTTAGAAATTGACGCAAATCTTGTGGAATTTATCCAACAATTCTTGCGTGGCGATCAACGTTTTATCCAAGTTTTTACAAAATTTGACAAACTCAATAGTGGCGAACAAAACAAACTAAAAACTGCTTTTCCTAACGCACTATTCTCTAGCGCACTAAAACGGCAAAACACCCAAATGATTGCTGATTACATTATAACAAACGCCTTAGGATATTAAAATGATTATTACGCAACCAACCCTAAACAATATTCCAGCAATGCGCGAAATCTTAAATCCAGAAGTTGAGAGGGGTGTGATTTTAGAACGCAGCGTTGAAGTAATGGCAAATATGATTCGCTCCTACCACATTGCTTGGGAAGAAGCCTCTAAACTCACAGGGGCAAAACTAAGCTTAGAAGACAAACCTTTAAGCGCATTAGAAAATCCCATAATGCTTGGGTTTTGTGCGCTACATATCCATTCTATTGATTTAGCAGAGATTAGAAGTCTCATTGTAACGCCAAGGGCGCAGAGATTAGGCGTTGCAACAATGTTAATTCAAGATTGTCAAAAAGAAGGGAGAATGCTAAATGTTAAAGAAATTTTAGTGCTAACCTATAAACGCACCTTGTTTGAAAAGCTAGGCTTTGTAGAAATTAGTAAAGATAAGATTCCAAATCAAAAAATATGGGCGGATTGTATATTATGCAAACATTTTCCACTATGCGAAGAAATAGCACTCATAAAAACAATTTAAGAATCTTTTTCTTAAGTGTTTTTTTTATCGTTTATGTCGCAATTACTGACATTTACTATCTATTGCCACCACTTTTTGGTGTAGCTTTTGTCCTAGCACAAGAAAAGTATGAAGAGGAATCTTATGGAATCTTTTACTTTTTAGTCCCATTTTTCATTTATTTTGAGGCAAGTAAGGGCTTACCACTCTCTAGCACAATTTTATTTGTTCTCTTTTCTTTTAAAATTTTACTTCCAAAATTCCGTAAATTTTTCGGTTATAGCAAGGCATTTATTCCCTTATTTGTTTTCTATGCGTATTTTGGATATTTTGGATTCCTTTATTGTTTTGCGTGGTTGCTTGATGCTAGCATTCCGCAGTTTTCTTGGCTTTTAGGGCTATATGCGCTGTGTGAAATTTTTTTAGTTTGGTTTTTCTTGTGGATTGTTTAGATGAATAAGCGAATATTTTTAATCTTTGGGGCTTTTATTATATTTTGGCTTGCGCTACTCATTAAAACCTTTGACATCAGCGTTATTGAACACAAAAATTACGAGGAACAAGCCACCAAAAATATGCTGCGTCAAGAACCCATTGTGCCTGTGCGCGGTCAAATTGTAGATCGCAACAAAGAGCCTCTTGCGACAAACACAGTAGGATTTAATATCTCTTTACCACCACGTTTATCTTTGCGTTCAAGTTTGCCAATTTTAGAAAGAGAGATTGAAAATATCTTGCAGTTTTTCCCTCAATTTACCAAAGAGGAATTAATCAAAAAATATAGACAAAAAGATTCTCCCTATAACCACGAGTTTATTCCCGTCATTGAATTTGTAGATCACCATTTGATTTTACAACATTATCCTAAACTTAGCCAGAGTGATACCTTGCGTATTATTCCGTTAGCGCGTAGGCATTACCCTAATGCTACCACCGCTTCACATATTATTGGCTATGTCAGTCGTGCAAACCAGCAAGACATTGAAAAACAACCTATTGCAAAATTCACCGGAAATATTGGCAAAGAGGGGCTAGAACGACAATACGATACTTATTTGCAAGGCGAGCTTGGGGAGCGATTAGTCAAAGTTACTGCACTCAATCAAGAAGTTGGCGTCATATCCTACAAAGATGCAGTAGAAGATAGGACACTCGTTACAACGCTAGATATTAGAATTCAAAAGTCAATGGACGAAATTTTTAATGACAAAAATGGTGCAGCCATTGTAATGGACGCAACAAATGGTGAAATTCTAGCTGCTGGAAGTTATCCCGAATATGATTTAAATCACTTTGTTGGCGGAATCTCACACGAAAATTGGAATGCCTTGCGTACAAGCCCATACAAACCCTTAATCAACAAATTCATTAATGGTTTATATCCTCCGGGTTCCGTGATTAAAATGGGAATGGGTTTAGCACTGCTAGAACACGCAAATATTACAGAAAATACAGAGATTAAAACACCTCCTTTTATTGAACTTGGTGGCAGAAAATTCCGTGATTGGAAAAAAGAAGGACACGGTAGTGCGGATTTATATAAAGCACTCAAACGTAGCGTAGATGTGTATTTTTACATTCTTGCTTTACGCACAGACTTTGAAAAAATTGCTGATGTGCTTAAAAAAATGGGTTTAGGCGCAAAAACTGGTGTGGATTTACCCAATGAGTTTGTTGGAATCGTGCCGTCTCCAAAATTTAAAAAAGCGCGCTACAAACAAAATTGGTATCTTGGAGATAATGTCGTTAGCTCCATTGGACAAGGATTATTCCTCACTACACCTTTGCAAATTGCAAATTACACTGCACTTATTGCGAGCGGAAAGCTCCCGATTCCTCATTTTGTCAAAGATATGGGTAAAGCTAAAATTAACAAAGAATCGCGTGATGTTTTAAATGACTTTGAAAAAAGCAAATTGCCAGCACTCCGTGAAGGAATGCGTCAAGCGTGTAGCGAAATAGGCGGGACTGCGAATTACGCAACGCGAGAATCAAAAGCATATCTCGCTTGTAAAACAGGCACAGCACAAGTTGTTGGAATCTCACAAGAAGATAAAGCAAGAATCAAAGAAGCGGATATGGATTATTTTCACCGCTCGCAAGCGTGGATTACTGGATTTCTACCGGCAGATAATCCACGCTATGTCATTACCGTGATGGTAGAACACGGCGGAAGTGGTAGTGGAGCGGGCGGACCCGTGCTTGCAAAGCTTGCTAATGCTCTTGTGGATTTAGGCTATGTCGCACCGCAAAAAAAGAGTGCTACAAACATTAATGCGGCAGATTTAAACTTTGAGTTACAAGCAGAATAAGGGGCTAAGTATGGAATCTCTCAATTTATCTTTACTGCAAGGCAAAAATATTGCTTTAGGCGTGTGCGGCAGTGTCGCAATTTATAAAAGCATAGAAATAATGCGGAATCTCCAAAAATTAGGTGCAAATGTGCGTGTGGTAATGAGTGAAAGCGCACAGAAATTTATCAACCCTTTGCTTTTTGAAGCAATTTCACACCATAATGTTTTAACCAAAGACTCACAAAGCTGGGGGGAGACTCCAAACAACCATATTGAGCTTGCCACTTGGGCAGATTCGTTTCTTATCGCTCCTTGTAGCGCAAACACACTCAATAAACTAGCCCTTGGAATCGCAGATAATGTGTTACTAGAAAGCGTTTTAGCCTTTGATAAACAAAAATTAATTGCCCCTGCAGCAAATACAAAAATGTTAGAAAATCTTGCTACACAAGAATCCCTAACAATTCTACAAAGCCGTGGCTTCCAAATTATCGCACCACAATGTAAAGAACTTGCTTGTCAAACTATTGGCAATGGCGCATTAGCCGAGCCATTAGAAATTACCTACGCGCTTATCCGCGCTTTTTATAAAAATCCTTTTTGGGAGAAATGCGCCGTGTGCGTCAGTGGGGGCGGAAGTAAAGAAGCCATAGATTCTGTGCGCTTTATCTCTAACTTTTCAAGCGGTAAAATGGGGGCTTCCTTAGCCCTTGCTGCATATTTTCTAGGTGCTAAAGTTTTCTTCCTAGCTCCACAATTACCCTTCCCATTGCCTTTAGAAATTACACATAAAAAAGTGGAATCCACGCACGATTATTTAGAAGCAATTACGCTGTGGCAAGCGCAGTTAAAAGAAGCTAGGATTTCAAAAAATTGCGCTTTTTTGTTGATGAGTGCGGCTATTAGCGACTACATTCCGCAAGAAAAAATACAAGGGAAATTAAAAAAACAAGACATTGGACAAAGTTGGCAGCTCAATTTGCGTGAAAATACAGATATTTTAGCCACGATTCCAAAGCTGCAAAAGACCATTGGCTTTAAGCTAGAAGCGCAAAATGGAATCGCAAATGCAAAAAGCACGCTAAGCCAAAAAGGCTTAGATGCCATTTGCCTAAACACCATTACAAAAACACATAATCCACTAGAATCACAAAGCAATCGGATTGCTTTTATCACCAACAAAGAAGTGCAAGATTTAGGCTTTCACGATAAGCTAGACCTAGCCTTTATGATTCTACAAAAGGCGCAAATGTTATGATTAAGCAGTTAAGCCAGCTTGCACAAATACAAAATACAATGCAAAACTCCGCTAAAACCACGCAATTTAATGCAACTCTACCCATTAAGCTTGAAGTAATGGAAAAGCTACAAGGAATCCGCTATATGCTAAAGGTTGGCAATGCAACCATTGAAACAAAGAGTTTAAAGGAATTACAAGTCGGCAGCAAATACTGGGCGATGATGGGACGCAGTAGTGCGGGCGGAATCACACTCTCCAACCTCATCAAACAACCCAATCTACTCAAAGATTCCAATATTCCCCTAAAATTAAATGAAAAGGCACTTTCGCAATTCTTGCAAAACAGCGAAAATCCTCTAGATGTTATGAAAGGCTTTCTAACCGACCGCCTTGCAAATGCGGAATCCAAATGGGAATTTGCCTTTCTTAGCCATATGTTAATGTCACTAAAACATAAGGTGCTTACGATTCCGTTGCACTACGATGATGAGAGCAAAAACGGCTTTATGCAGTTACGCAAAAAGCGCGTAAAAGAGGAGACTTGCTTAGAGTTTTACTCTGTATTTTCAAATCTTGGTGCAACTTGGGGATTGCTTTGGGATTTTAAAGAGGGGGTGCGCCTAGATATTAGCGTAATGTATGAAAGCGTGGCGCGCCTACTCAACAACAACCTAGACTCTCTAGCATTCATCAAAGAGACACACATTAATATCCATAGCGACATTGCACCTCTGTATGAATTTAGTGATTCCTTATTGGATTTAGAGGGTTAAATGCCAACACATATCGCAATCATTATGGACGGCAATGGCAGATGGGCAAAAAGACATTTAAAGCCACGCGCATTTGGACATAAAGCAGGTGCGGATAAAATCCAGCAAATCACTGAATTTTGCGCTAAAAATAGGATAGAATATTTGAGCCTTTACGCATTTTCTACGGAGAATTGGAAGCGACCAAAGGCAGAGGTAGAATTTTTAATGCGCCTATTAGACGAATTTTTGGATTCCAAAGCGCAAATATATTTACAAAACAATATCATTTTTAAAACCATTGGCGATATTAGCGTTTTAAACCCGCATTTACAACAAAAAATTCGCACGCTCGAGACAGAATCGCAAAGGCAATGCAACGGATTAACACAGATTCTAGCCCTAAACTATGGCGCACAAGATGAGATGAGGCGCGCATTTTTAAAGCTAAAAGAAACTTGCGATTCCACACTTAGCGTTACAGATATTGCAAATGCGCTTGACACAAATGGAATCCCTGATGTGGATATGTTAATTCGCACAGGGGGCGAGCAACGCTTATCTAACTTTCTTTTGTGGCAAAGTGCGTATGCGGAGTTATTTTTCACAGACACTTTGTGGCCAGACTTTAGCACGCAAGAATTAGCGCAAATGCTACAAGATTTCAAACACCGCAACCGCCGCTTTGGAGGTTTATAAATTTTAGTTATAATACAAAAATTTCAAAACAAGGATACTAAAATGGTTATTGATACCAAATACCAATATGGCTATGCTTCTAGCTCCATTCGCCCATTGCAAGTGCAAGAGTATTTTCCAATGCAAATTTCTCTAAGCAAAGAAGTGCTAACTAATCCTATAATTTGCCCCCCCCCCCGCAGCCACAATTAAAAATACACCTACAATACAAGACTTAGATGCTTTAATAGAATCCTTAGAGAAAGATTTTAAAAAGCAACAAAAATCTATCCAAAAAGAGCTTCAGAAGCGCGGAATCTCAAAAGAATTTGCCTTTTACCTCTACTTAAATGATTTTATCCACAAAACAAAGCATTACACGCCAAGAAACACCAGTGAAAATGTGATTTTTAAGAATCTATATGAATATTTCACACTTCTAAAATACGCCCATTGCGGACAAAAACCCTATGCATTGCGAATGTTATTAATGCAATTTGATATGGAATCGCGCGTGGTTTCTTATTCTAATATTTTAGGTTGGGCGCACGGATTTTTGGAGATTAAAATCAATGCAAAATGGCAGATTTTAGACCCAACCTTTAACATGTTTTTCAATATCGGCGTGGAAGATGTGATTGCCAATCCCTATTGTGAGCGCAAAATCTTAAGTCTGTATTCTAATGAATTTTATACAGATTCCACACAAGATTATGAAAATTTTATGCAAACCATTGTAGATGAAAATACGCACACAACTTTCAAATACAATAGGGAATGGTTTATGTTTATGGGATTCTACCCTTTTACACCACCTGTGCTAACCTTTAATATTGAAGAGCCGCAAAAAGTCGTATTGTATGATATTCGTCAAGATAATCGCTATCAATTTACTTAATAGAATTTGCATTAGAATTACAAGTTTTTGCCAATTATAATTTTGCTTATGCTAAAATCCGCGCATTTAAACAAAAGGTTTTATTAATGTTACGATTTGCACCAAGTCCAACAGGCGATATGCACACAGGAAATTTGCGCGCTGCCGTGTTTAATTATATTTTAGCCAAACAAAGAAATGAAAAATTTTTACTGCGCATTGAAGACACTGACACTGCGCGCAATATTGAGGGCAAAGATAAAGACATTATGTTTTTGCTGAATCTTTTTGGAATCACTTGGGATAATCTTGTTTATCAAAGTCATAATTTTCCACGCCACCGCCAACTTGCAGAATACTTAATTCAAAAAGGCGATGCGTTTTATTGCTACTGCACCAAAGAATTTTTAGATCAAAAGCGCGAACTCGCTAAAGCAAACCATCAAGCATTTCGTTACGATGATGATTGGGCGGAGCTTGAAAAGGATAAAAATCCGCACCCCGTTGTGCGCCTAAGAGCACCAAAAGAACAAATGGGTTTTCACGATGCCATTAAGGGCGATATTACCTTTGCACCCAGTGAAATTGATAGTTTCATCATCTTAAAAGAAGATGGAATCCCAACTTACAATTTTGCCTGTGCCGTAGATGATATGCTTTATGACATTGATTTTATTGTGCGTGGAGAGGATCACGTGAGCAACACACCCAAACAAATACTAATCCATCAATGCCTAAACTACGATAAAGCGATGCAATTTGCACATTTACCCATTATCCTTAATGAGGAGGGCAAAAAAATGAGCAAACGCGATAATGCGTCTAGCGTGCAATGGCTACTAGATTGTGGATTCTTACCCCAAGCCATTGTAAATTACCTCGTGTTAATGGGAAATAAAACGCCTTGTGAGGTTTTCACACTCAAAGAATGTATGGAATGGTTTGACATCACAAAAATTGCAAAAGCCCCTGCACGCTTTGATATTGATAAGCTAAAATTTCTCAATAGAGAACACTTTAAACGCTTGAATGAGCAGGATTTAGCCGTGCTTTTAGGCTACAAAGATTCTGCCATTGGCGCATTGGCAAAGCTATACTTACAAGAGGCAAGCACATTAAATGAAATCCGAGAAAAAGTGGATTTGATTTTTGCTAAAAAAAGTTTGTTATTAGCGCAGTATAAAGAAAGTGCGAAGACAGAAAACGCAGAGATTTTAGAATTTGAATCACAAGTCAAAACATTACAAGACACACTCTTAACAATGCTAAATCAAGATTGCAGCAAAACTGAATTTGACACTTTTAAAAGCAATGCAATGCAAAATAGTGGGCTAAAGGGCAAAGCTTTCTTCAAGCCTCTAAGATTCCTATTAACTGGTCTTGCGCACGGACCAGAGCTTAGCGATTTATTCCCGATTTTGCGCCTTTATTTAAAAGATATTGTAAGGAATTAAAAATGGTTATTAGCACTTTCATTCAAGCACTTGCGCAGATTTTAAGTATGGTGATTAATATTTATATTTGGGTTGTGATTATCGCAGCACTCATTTCTTGGGTGCGTCCAGATCCCTATAATCCAATTGTGCAGATTCTTTATAAACTCACCGAGCCACTTTATGCAAGGATTCGCCGTCTGATTCCCACAA
This sequence comes from Helicobacter sp., assembly GCA_022766795.1. GTDB lineage: Bacteria > Campylobacterota > Campylobacteria > Campylobacterales > Helicobacteraceae > Helicobacter_D. Next base: position 19,976 of record JALEPE010000082.1, on the reverse strand, counting down.
TCATTGGTGGCGTGGATTTAACGCCAATTCTCGTGATTCTTGCTTTGAAATTTATTGATTTATTCCTTGTGCAGCTTTTATTTAGCCTAGCAAGAAACATTTGAGGTGGTTATGTTGCGTAAGATTCTACTTTTTTTATGTCTTTTTAGTTTAGGTATTGCAAACATACAAGAGGCACAAAAGCTAAAAACAGAAACTACAATCAGTCAAGATATTACTTTAAATTATCTTAAAAGCCAACCTGCTGGAATCTCACGCGATTTTTATATCTGGCTATTTTTGCAACAAGATATTAGCGCAAAAGAAGCTAAGGAAGCCTACAATCTAGCCACGCGCAAAAATGCAAAACTCTTTGGATTATACTTTAAAAAAGGCGATAATAAAATACTCTCACGCAAAACGATTTGTCAAAGAATGAGTATAGACAAGCTATTAAAAGAGGACGCGAAATGTATTGCGCTAGCTCTGACAACTAAAAATGCAGAATCACTAGATAAAAAGACATTAAAACGCATTTCAAACTCCATCCAATCACACAACGCAAAGCTTGCGCAAAATTTACAAATTTTAGCTTCTAAAAGCCCTTTTGATACCCTCATCGCAAAGAATGCTAAAACATTTGCAGAATTTTATTTTGCAGTTTCGCAAGGTTACCGCAATCGTCTAAATTTTAAGATTCCACAAGAAACATTAATCAAGCTTCTCAATGAGCGCGATAGCCAATTTAGTCGCGCCTTACACAATATGATTTTAAATCCACAACTTAAGACCTTTAATGCTTCTTTGACAGAAGTTGCACCAGAGAGTATTTTAAATGCGCTTGATGCGGAGCTTTCCTTTTATTTTGGGTTAAACGCAATGCATTTTAATAAAAAAACTAAAGCACTTGCATATTTTCTACATTCAAAAAATCTTTCTAAATATTCTTTCAATAAGAATCGCGCGAATTTTTGGGCATTTCTTGCAAGCAATAACGCACAATACCTACAAGAACTTAGCCAATCTAAAAATGTGGATATTTACACACTTGCGAGCCTTGAAATGACAAAAGAAGAACCTAAATTTAATATCGTTTATGATGTGCAAACACAAGATACAAGGGCAACTTGGAATATCAAAGATCCTTTTGAATGGCAAAGAATCCACGATTCCTTTAAATCCTCTAAAACAAAGGATAAAAATCTAGCTCAACAATTTTTGTTAAAAACCAATAATGCTGACACTAAGGCGCATTATATATTTTTAGCGCGCGAGAAGGGTAAGGAATATTTCTTAATGCCCTATAAAGAGACATTTTCACAATTTTCAAACGATAAACAAGCTCTACTCTACGCATTAGCAAGACAAGAAAGCTTATTTATCCCAACAGCAATTTCTACATCTTATGCACTCGGAATTATGCAGCTAATGCCTTTCAATGTCAAAGCAATAGCAAAAGAGTTGAATCAAGAAAATGAAATTAGTTATTTAGATATGTTTGATCCAGCAGTCAATGTGCCATATGCAGAATATTTCACGCGCCCTTTAATCAAAGAGTTTAACCATCCTCTTTTTATCTCCTATGCATACAATGGTGGTCCAGGATTTACGCGTAGATTACTTGCGAAAAACTACTTATTCAAAAAGAATAATCCCCTAGATCCATGGTATAGTATGGAGATGATTCCTTATGAGGAATCACGCGTATATGGCAAAAAGGTGCTAGCAAACTATGTCATTTACCAAAAAGAGCTTGGACACGCATTAAGCATTTTGGATTTGCTAAACCAAACATTGATTTATTAAATAGATGATTTTTAGAATCCCCCGTTCAGAGATTCGTTAGTAGTCTATGACCCCTAAACATCAAACAAAGCAAAAATGTAGATTATTCTCCACCAAAGGTAAGAATCGCAGAACCCCAAGTTAATCCACCTCCAAAGGCATCTAAGAGTAGTCTTGAACCCTTTTTAATACTTCCTGCTTCATACAAATCATTCATTGCCATTGGAATGGAAGCAGCAGAAGTATTACCATATTTTTGCACTGTTAAAGCAATTTTGTCTGCTGGAAATTTTAAAGCCTCCCCAACTGCAGAAATAATGCGTAAATTTGCTTGGTGTGGAATAAAAAAATCAATGGAATCTTTACTTAAATGGTTGCGTTCTAAAATCTCTACTACATCTTGTGTAAGCGTCTTTACTGCGAGCTTGAAAGTTTCATTGCCTTTCATTTTAATAAACTGTAAATGTTCTTGTAAGACTTCAGCACTAGCGGGATTCCGACTCCCACAACCCGGCGTCATCAAAAAATCCTTATACTGCCCATTTGCCGCACAATTTACATCTAAAATACTAAGGCTTCTATCCTCTGTCGCACTAACAATAGCTGCTCCTGCGCCATCGCCAAACAACACACAGGTACTACGATCTTCCATATCTAAAATACTAGAAAGTTTTTCAGCACCAATAATTAAAATGTGTTTATGCGCTCTCGACTCAATGAGAGATTTTGCAAGAAAAAGTAGATAAATAAACCCACTGCACGCCGCAGCAATATCAAAGGCGGGCTTTGCAGAGATTCCTAAATTATCTGCCACCACACAAGCCGTAGAAGGCATACAAAAAAAATCTGGTGAAATCGTTGCGACAATTACTGCATCAATATCATCTGCGCTAAGCCCAGCGCGTTTAATGGCAATTTTTGCCGCGTTCGTTGCCAAATCACTCGTTGCTTCATTATCTGCCGCAAAGCGTCTTTCTTTGATTCCTGTGCGTTTAGTAATCCATTCATCACTTGTATCTACAATTTTTGCAAGATCATCATTGGTTATAACCTTACTTGGAATATATGCCCCAATGGAGTTTAAACTCGCATACAATTCTCTCTCCATTGGAATCTCCTTAACTTTTCTATTTATACTGCTCTAGAGCACTTTGAATTTTACGATTGACATCATTTTCAACCGTCAAAATAGCTTGAAATACAGCGTTTTTCATTGCTTTTGCATTGCTTTTGCCGTGACAAATAATAACATTACCATTCACGCCCAAAAGCGGTGCGCCACCATATTCTGCATAATCCATCTGTTTTTTTAGCTTTTTGAAAACATTTTTCATAAATAATGCGCCAAAGATTCCAATCGGCGAAGCTTTAATATGTTTTTTCAACAACAATGTAATGGAGTTTGCTACCCCCTCACTTGCCTTAAGCACAGCATTTCCAACAAATCCATCGCACACTATAACTTCACAAGTGCCATCAAAAATATTATTTCCCTCCACATTGCCAATAAAGCCCGGATGTCGTTTTAGTAAAGTAAAGGCGGCTTTTGTAATTTCATTGCCTTTGCATTCTTCCTCACCATTTGCTAGCAACCCCATACGCACATTAGAATAATTCAAAATTGTTTTTGCATACTCATAGCCCATAATCCCAAACTCAAAGAGATTTTCAGGCTTACAATCAACATTTGCCCCAGCGTCCAAAACAAGACTTTTATCTCCATCAACACGCGGCATTAATGTGCAAATTGCAGGACGCAAGACATTTTGCAAACGCCCAATTTTTAGGGTTGCTAAACTCATTGTAGCACCACTATGCCCCGCAGAAACCACTGCATCAACTTCTTTGTTTTTCAACATTTCCATTGCAACATAAATAGAAGTTTCTTTGCGTTTTAATGCCGAAGTTGCATTATCCCCCATAGCAATAAAATCTTTGCAATGGACGACTTCCACTCTTTTGCTTAAACTTGATGGAATTAGAGGTTGAATGACTTGTGCATCGCCAACAAGCACAAGCGTAAAGCTACTTTCTTTTAATGCCCACAAAGCACCTTCCACAAGTGGTGTAGAACCAAAATCCCCACCCATTGCGTCTATGGCAATTTTCATCATTACCACCCAAAATTAGTTATTTTTATAGTTTCCAGTAAATTTATTTACGCGGTGTGGCATTTTCCAAGTCCCATCTTTATCTTTTACGGGAACTGCTAATGTAATTTTATAATGTGTTCTTCTTTTTGCCGCTCTTGTTTTACTCACGCGTCTCTTTGGTACTGCCATTTTTTACTCCTTAAATTTAATCGTCTTTTGTATGATAATCACAGCGAATCATCTCTAATTCGCTAATTAGAATTGCATCTAAATCAATATTGCCTTTTTCGCATTCAATAATATCTTCAAAATTCTCACTCTCTAAATGCACGATCCCGTCACTTAGATAAAATTCCAAAGATTCATCTAGCATTTTCTCATACTCTTCACCACTTCTATCGCAGATTAGAGTGATTGTCCCGCTTAGGATTCCTTTTAATTTTAGTAAATTAAAATGGCTTTTATCACAAGATAAAAAACCTTCTAACTGCACCTTTTCATCATTGCTTTGCACTAAAAATGGAATATTCTCTCCATTTTTACAAACTTGCAATGCTTTTGCAAAAGGGATTTGCATATTCATTAGCGTGCAATCTAGCAAATTTCTCTTGTAGAAAAGAAAAATGCAACTTCTCTTTTAGCATTCTCTAGGCTATCGCTTCCATGCACCGCGTTGGCATCAATGCTATCTGCAAAATCTGCACGAATTGTTCCGGGAGCTGCCTCTTTAGGATTTGTCGCCCCCATAAGCTCACGATTTTTTGCAACGGCATTTAAACCTTCAAGCACCATTACAACAACAGGTCCGCTTACCATAAAATCTACTAGATCATTAAAGAAAGGACGCTCTTTATGCACTGCATAAAACTCTTTTGCATCGCAACGACTTAGTCTGATTTTTTTCATCGCTGCGATTCTTAAGCCATTACTTTCAAATCTATCAACAATCTTCCCAATTACATTTTTTTGCACTGCATCAGGCTTGATAATGGATAATGTTTGCTCCATTGCTACTCCTAAACCCACTAAATTCTGGGATTTTTAAAATTAAGGGCAATATTATATTAAACTAAACCTATTATTTAGTTTAAAATTAAAAACTTGCATTAACTAAGTGCTAGATTTCTTTAATTTTTAAAATCTCTTTGGTGGTTTAATCCTAAAAATACGCAGTTTCCTATAAAACCTCTCCACGCCAAAATTTGCCTTGTTATCAATTTTATAAGAGAGAACTTGTAAATATTTTAGAATCTCCTTTTTGCAAACTCCACTTTGAGATTCTGCTTTTTGTAAAATATATTGTGGAATCTTAACGCGCCTTTTAGAAAATGCGTGAATCATTTTAGTATAAAAGGCACGATTTTTACGCACGCATAGCCGCCCAAATACAAAAGGTAAATGCTCTTTTTGCACCCATTTTTCCCCCATATCAATGTAATCCCTCCTGCCTCTTGTTTGCTGCTTCAATACTTCAAGTAAAGCTCTATCACCAATTAGCACACGCCCTTGTAAGCGCAAAACCTTTAAGAGTGCATTGGAAGTCGCAGACTGATAATCTTCCCCATTCTCCTTTGACAGACAAATCACACTAATGACGCGTTTTTTAGCGATAATTCCAACATTTGCAGGCTTAAATTTCTCATATCTTGCGCGCAATGCAGTAATAGAAGATACAAACCCCGCATCAATGCGTCCAAAAAGAAATTCTTTGTTTAAACGCGCAGGATATGATTTTTTTTTATTATAAAACAACCAAAACTGCGATGGCTTGGGGTAGGAACGGATAAAAACTTCAAAAGGCAATAAATTTAAATAATCAATTTTTCCAAAACGCATAATTTATCCTTAAATTTTGTGTTATTTTAACACATTCTAACAAGGAATCTCCCCACAATTTTATCTTAAAGGTTTTTCGTTAAAGCATTATTTCAATAAATATAATATAAAATCATTCCTCACATAAAAACCACTTGGGGAAGCTTTATGAATCCTTTATTACTTGAAACAATTAATGACCTCCCGCCTTTGCCAAAGACTGTTTTGGAGTTACGCGAGTATATTGACCACAGCGGTGCAGATTTAGAAATTAGCAAAGTTGTTGCAATTATTTCTAAAGATCCATTATTGGTGGGTGATCTTTTACGCCTTGCAAACTCTCCGTTTTATGGATTTTCCAGACAAATTACTACAATCCAACAAGTTGTATCATTGCTTGGAGTGGGAAATATCAAAAATACCGTGTTAGCAAACTCTATCCGTTCTAATTTTCATATTGATGTTTCCCCTTATGGATTAGATACAGATGTGTTTTTAGCAAACTGCGCTAAAGAAGTGGATTTCATCTCTAGTTGGCTCCTAGAAGACGATAAAACACTTGCAAATGAGCTTGTGCCTTGCGCAATGTTATTACGATTGGGAATGATTTTGCTTGCGGATATATTAATTAAATCTAAAAAAGATAAAGAATTTTTGGAGCAAAATCAAGCGAACGATTTTCAAAGCGTACATGAACTTGAAAATCAATATTGTGGCGTAGATAGCGCATCGTTTTTGGGATTCTTATTTGATTATTGGAAGTTTGATGAAAATTTAATCCAAAGTATCACGCACATTGAAAATCCGCACGCAGCACCAGAAGAGATTAAGAAAAATTCTTACGCACTTGCAGTCACTAACTGTCTTTTTGAGCCCTATCACCCACTTAGTCAATTTAATTCCAAAAAGTCTATTGCGCTCATAAATGAAGCAATCGGACAAGGTGTAGATTTTAAAATAGCCAACTTCTTAGGCAAACTACCTGATGAAGCAAAAAATAATCTCGTGCTTTAAACCGCTTTGCGATTCTATTGGAATCGCAAATTACCTCATAAACCAAATCTTATAATAAATACATACAAGCAATGCTAAAGCTGCACCAAAATATCCAACACTCCAAACACCAATGTGTTCGGTAATAATTCCGCCTAGAAACGCTCCACTTCCAATTCCAATATTATAAATTCCAGAAAAAATTGACATCGCAACTGCTGTTCCCACAGGCACAAGCGTTAAAACATAAGATTGAAAAGATAACCCAAACATTACAATACATAAACCCCACAACACACAAACAAAAAGAATCCCAAAAGTTGTAAAACTAAAAATCTCTAAACTAAGTAGAGCAACAAAGATTCCAAAAATCGCAAAAGTGAGGAATATATTTTTATGCTGTGTATAAAATTTAGAAAATAAGAATCCCCCAATAATCCCCATCGCACCAAATATCACCAAAGTCATTGTAATAGCGTTGTTAGAAAAATTTGCACTTTGGGCAAGGAATGGTTCAATATAGCTATAAGTAATAAAATGTGCGGTAATTAAACACATTGTGATTCCATATACACCTAAAAGCTTTGGTGTTTTTAGCAAGCTTGACAGACTGCGCAAGGACACAGCACCGCCACTTGGCATTTTTGGCAATGTTTTTAGCAATACCAAAAAGACTAAAAACGCAACAATTCCAATAATTCCAAAGCTAACTCTCCAACTAAAATACAACCCAATAACTCGCCCTAAAGGCAATCCAGCAAGCAAGGCAATGCTAGTCCCGACAATCACATAACTAATTGCGACACTCTCTTTTCCGCTTGGTGCAGCACGCACCGCCATAGGCGTAGCAATAGACCAAAATAACGCGTGCGCACAAGCCACGCCAAGTCTAGACAACATCAATATCCAATAGTTTTGAGCCAGCATTGAAAAAATATGGCTTACAATGAATAGCAACACCACAAAGAGTAAAAGTCTCCTTAAATCAAAACGTGAGCATAGCAACATCAAAGGTAAAGACGATAAAGCCACTGCCCAAGCATACGCACTCATCAAGAAGCCAGCCTGTGCCTCTGTGATTCCAAAATCTGTGGCAATTAGTGTCAAAAGTCCAATGGGTATAAATTCCGAAGTGTTAAAAATAAAAGCCGCAAAGCTAATGGCAATCACTGCTCGCATTTTTATCCTTACTCTTTAAATTAAATCGCGTAATTATACTGCAATTCTAAGAATCCTAAATTCCCTCTAATCTGCGCCAATCCATTTATATATAACCTTTTTTGCTGCTTTTTCTAGCACTTCCCGCAGAGGCTTCCAGTGCATTACCGCACCCCCTAAAAGCCCAAAGAGACTACCGATGGTAATATCTAAGATTCTTGCTTTGATAATCAAGTTTGGGTCGTAATGCATAAAACTAGCAACTTCCGCCAAATAAGTGGAATAAGGCGTTAAAAATACCATTGCTAACGCATAATTCCTAACCGTTGTTAATTCTGCAAAAAACATCAAAAGCATCATTAAAAAGGCAAACTCAATGGGGTTAAAGCTAAAATGCAATAAAAAATAAGCAAAACTTACGCCCACAATCGTTCCCAAGATTCTTTGAAGCTGTCTTATCCAAATTTGTTTGAAATTGATTGCGGTTAGAATCGCTGCGCAACTCACTCCCACCCAATAACCGCGCTCTAGCTCCAAAAAGCTTTGAAAAATCATAGACGCGCTTACAAAAAATGCAATGATAATAGGGTCAATGATAATCACGCCAAATCCAAATTCTCCCATTTTTGCAATGGGTTTTGGAGGGTGTTTGAAAATATAAATCACACTTAGAGAATAGAGTAGAACCATTATGTTTGCTACCATTGTTCCAAGCGCGACAAGCCCGATAGCAGCGGGATAATCTTTGATTTCAAAAGGAATATAAGTCCCAAGAATCATCGCAAAAGTAAAGAAAAAGAATCCCGGAGCACCAATGCTAAAATAGCGCACAACTTGCGCACTTACCATTGTAACTAAAAAAACAATGAGTGGAATTAACGACGGATAAGTTTGCCCCACAAGCCCAAGCGTGAAAGAAGCCACGATTCCAAAGGCGCACGCCATACTTAAAATCATTTTATGATAAATCGGCGTGTCTGGCACATAAAGAAAAATATTTGTTCCAATGATTGCAACAAGCCCTAAATCTGGACGCTCAAAAAATGCGGCAACAAAGAGAACAATTGCAACCCCCAAACTAGCAAAAAAGGGCATTTGCCATAATCTATCACTTGGATTCCAAGTAAAAATTAGCTTGACATTCTCCTCTATTTTTTGCAAAAAACTCATCAAAACTCCTTAAATGATTGCCGCAATTATAGCACCAAATAAGAAGCATAAAGCATTCAAGATTTGCTATAATACCAAAAAATATAAGGAATCCTATGAAAATTATTGCAAGTAATTTCAAGACAAATCATACAAGAAAAAGCACCTTACACTTTTGCGAGGAGTTAGAAAAGTTTGCTACCCAAAACCAAGCACAGCAACAAATCATAGTTTTTCCGCCACAAACCGCACTCTTAGAAAATCGTTTTAAGACTTTTCAAATCGGTGCGCAAAACGCGTATCCTGCGCAAAATGGTTCTTTTACTGGCGAAATTGGGCTAGAGCAATTAGAGGAATTTGGGATTCAAACATTGCTTATTGGACATAGCGAGAGGAGAGAGATTTTAAAGGAATCGCAAAGCTTTTGTGCAGAAAAATTTGATTTTTTTGCTAAACGTGGGTTTAGAATCTGCTATTGCATCGGCGAATCGCAAGAGATTAAGAAACAAGGCATTGAAGCGGTGCTGGAGTTTTTGGAATCACAATTTGAGGGCATTGCTTTGGATTATCCGCATTTGATTGTTGCGTATGAACCCATTTGGGCAATTGGCAGTGGCGTGAGTGCAAGTTTAGAGGAAATTACGCAAATTCACACACGCTTAAAGCAAAAATTGGGTAAAATTCCGCTTTTGTATGGTGGAAGCGTGAAACCCAAAAATGTGCGTGAGATTCTGCAAATCCATAGTGTAGATGGTGTGCTTGTGGGAAGTGCGAGTTGGGAGATTTCAAGCTTTTGTCAAATCTTAGATAATTCACGAATTTAAGGAGTAAGAATGATTATGCAGGGCAAAAAAGGCTTAATTGTCGGTGTTGCAAACAATAAATCTATTGCGTATGGAATCACAAAGGCTTGTAAGGAACAAGGTGCAACGATTGGTTTAACCTATATGAATGAACAAATCCAAAAACGCGTAATGCCCATTGCAGAGGAAATGGATTCCAAGTTTGTGTATGAGCTTGATGTAAGCAAGAAGGAGCATTTTGCTACTTTGCGTGAGAATATCAAAAAAGATTTTGGGACATTGGATTTTTTGGTGCATAGTGTTGCCTTTGCTCCCAAAGAAGCGTTAGATGGGAACTTTTTAGACACAACCAAAGAGGCTTTTAATGTCGCAATGGAAGTTTCGGTGTATTCCTTTATTGAGCTTTGTCGTGAATTAAAGCCGGTGCTTAGCAAGGACGCTTCTATTTTAACCTTAACTTATCTAGGTGGCGTAAAACATGTAGCGCATTATAATGTAATGGGTGTAGCAAAAGCCGCGCTAGAATCTAGTGTGCGCTATTTGGCGTATGATTTAGGCAGTGAGGGGATTCGCGTCAATGCGATTTCAGCGGGACCGATTCGCACACTTGCCGCAAGTGGAATCGGAGATTTTCGCTTTATTTTAAAATGGAATGAAGCCAATGCGCCTTTGCGCAAAAATGTCAGTATTGAGGAAGTGGGTAACTCCGCAATGTATCTCCTCTCCCCCCTTGCAAGTGCGGTTACAGGCGAAGTGCATTATGTGGATTGTGGTTATAATATTATGGGGATGGCAGCTGTGGAGGAAAAGGACGGCAAAGCCACAATGGTATGGGATTCCTATAAATAGATTTTAAGGCAAGGAGAGAATTGTGGAATCGCAATTAATGGCTTTAGCGATTGAGACTTATAAAATCACATTAACCCTTTCTCTCCCGATGTTGCTTGTTGGTTTGGTGGTGGGCTTAATGATTAGTATTTTTCAAGCCACCACGCAAATCAACGAAATGACACTTACTTTTGTGCCAAAGATTCTAGCCGTTATTGTTGTGATTATCTTTACAATGCCTTGGATGTTAAATATGCTAATGGACTTCACGACAAGAATCTTTAATCTAATGCCAAGCTTCTTGTTTTAATGTTTGCAAAACGCGTAGATTTTTCGCGCTACACAAGTGTGCGAATCGGTGCAATCAATACCTTAAACTATATAGAATCCCCGCAAGATTACGCAGAACTTTTGCAAAAGTTTTCCCCACAAATCATCGGCAAGGCAAACAATCTCTTGATTGCTCCTAGTGCTAAGAATCTCTGCGCTTTAAGCAAGGCGTTTGATTATATTAAGGACTTAGGAGATAGCTTAGAAGTGGGTGCGGCAACACCGAGCGGTAAGCTGTTTGCCTATGCAAAACGCAACAACTTAAGGGGATTTGAGATTCTTTGCGGATTGCCCGGAAGTGTGGGTGGAATCATCAAGATGAATGCGGGGCTTAAGAGCTATGAGATTCAAGAAGTGCTACTTGGAATCCTGCAGCTAGAAAATGCCGCAAAACTAGGCTTTAAAGCTGCAGAATCGCTAGGGCTTTCTTATCGTAGTAGCGAAATTTCTGGGTTGATTTTTGCTGGAATCTTTAAAAAAGAAAGCGGATTCAATCACAACTTGGTAGAGCTTTTTACTTCTATGCGACAAAATCAACCCAAAGAGCCAAGTTTTGGGAGTTGTTTTAAGAATCCTAAGGACAATTTTGCGGGAAGATTGATTGAGGCGGTGGGGCTAAAGGGTGTGCGCTTTGGCAAAAACAAAAGTCTGTGCTTTAGTGAAAAACACGCAAATTTTCTTGTAAATCTCGGGGATTCTACTTTTGAGGAAGCTGTGGAACTCATAGAACTTGCAAGAGAAAGGGTGCATAGCGTTTATGGAATCGCGCTAGAAAATGAAGTGCAGATTCTGCGATAAGGAGGAAAAATGCGGCGCAGTGATTTTGATTGTAAAGATTTGGGATTGATACAGGAGTTTTTAAACAAAATAGAATTTGGCACACTTGTGATTCCTGATAGCATTCCCTATGCCGTGCCACTTAGCTTTTGTTATGAGGATTCTAAAATTTATCTACACGGGGCAAAGGCGGGGCGCAAATATGCACTGCTTAAGCAGAATCCCAAAGTTGCCTTTAGCGCGGCTTTGCCTTATGCCTATATTCCGAGCCATTTTTTGAAAGGCACGATGATTCCCACGCAGTTTTTCTTTTCTGTGTTTTTGGAGGGGCAGTTTTGTGTGGTGGAGGATTTGGAGGAGAAAAAGCAGATTTTAACGCGCCTCGTGCGCAAATACGAGCCCAACAATTTGCAAATAAATATGGAGAGTGGGCAGTTTGTCGGCAAAGAAAGAGGCACTTTTGTAGGTAAGATTTGCATAGAATCCTTAAGCGCAAAGGCGAAATTTGGACAGAATCTTAAAGCAGAGGATTTCGAGCAAATAATACAGGATTTAAGGAATCGCTGGGAGGTGCGAGATAGCGAAACAATAGCTTTAATGCAAAAATTTGCTGTGAAGCAGGAAACAGGCTCTAAGCAATAAAAAACCCACAAGTAAGAGAAGTGGCAACTTAGTTTTAATAAACAAAATTTTTTCCATTGCTCGTTTGTTTTAAGCCCCCCTTGCTTCTTGTTTGCTATTGTATTACAAGGAATGAAATGACAGAGGCTTAAGCCTCCGCTTCACCAATTGTGAAGCGGTCATTTTTTAAAAAAATCGGAAACATTGCGTGCGTTTTTAAATCTATCAAGAAACATTCATCGCTATTTTCTAATTCATACCGCTCTTTAGGATATAAAGAAAGCCTCCTCTTAACCTCCTCCAAATCCTCGCATAATGCACTAAATCCAAACATTACAAGCTTATAGGAAAACTCTTCCATTGATAGATTTACTCCTCTTAACTTTAGGATTCCAAACTTTGCACCCTAGCCACACCACTATCAATCGCAGCTTGGGCTACGGCGTTGGAAATAAACTCTTTTAAGCGCGTGTCAAAGGGGCTTGGGATAATGTATTCTCTCCCAAACTCAAACTTTCGCCCGTGAATTTTCTCTAGCTGCACCTCTAAATCGTTGGGAATTGGCATTTGCGCAAGTTCCGCAAGCGCAAGCGCACAAGCAAGTTTCATCTCCTCATTGATGCATCTTGCACGCGCCTTTAGTGCGCCTTTGAAAACATAGGGGAATCCTAAAACATTATTGATTTGATTAGGATAATCACTTCTGCCTGTCGCAATAATCGCATCGGGACGCACCTTATGCACAATCTTTGGGTCAATCTCTGGAATCGGATTGCTCATTGCAAAAATCATCGGATTAGGATTCATTCCTAGAATGTCTTTTTCGCACAAAATATCGCCTCGTGAAAGCCCAAGCAAAATATCTGCACCCTCCAAAGCCTCTTTATAAGAACCCACTTCATAAGGAATCGCAAAGTCTTTTTTAAACCCATTTAAGTCCTTTCTGGAAGTCGTGATTGCACCTTTGCTATCAAACATAATGACTTCTTTTGCGCCAAGATTCCGAGCCATTTTCGCACACGCAATCGCCGCACCTCCTGCACCCAAGACGACAATTTTTAAATCTTTTGCGTCTCTGTTTGTAATTTTCAATCCATTGATAATCCCTGCAGTGGAGATAATCGCCGTCCCGTGCTGGTCATCGTGCATAATGGGAATATCAAGAATCTCTTTGAGCCGTGATTCAATATAAAAGCACTCGGGGGCTTTAATATCCTCTAGGTTGATTCCGCCAAAAGTCGGCGCAATGGAGCGCACCACTTCAATAAATTTATCTGGGTCGGTTTCATCTACTTCAATATCAAACGCACTTATATCTGCAAACTTTCTAAACAATGCAGATTTACCCTCCATTACAGGCTTTCCTGCAAGTGCGCCGATATTTCCAAGCCCTAAAACCGCTGTGCCATTAGAAATAACCGCAACAAGATTGCCTTTTGCGGTGTATTCATAAGCCGTGTGCGGGTCGCGTTGAATCTCCTTGCAAGGAACTGCAACGCCCGGTGAATAAGCAATAGATAAATCGTGTTCATTGTCAAGTTTCGTGCGTGTGGTAACTTCAATCTTGCCCCCTTTGTGGTAAGGGAGTGCGTCAGGGTAGGTTTGTTTTAAATCTTCCATATAAATAGCCTTAAGGTAAAAAAATTCATCGCATTAAATCTAAATAAATATTAAAGACACATTGAAATTTACTTAAAATTATATTAATTATATTAATTTCATTATTTTATTTTTATATAATTCTTAGCTGCTGTGTATTTGCGGTGTTTTAACCTCTATCAGTAGGGAATTTCCTATAAATATAGTGTTTAAAATTGTAACATAGAATCTAAAAGCAAGGCATTAGAAACAGGATTATAAATAAAAACTTCAAGATCATTGCTTGCATTGTTTTTAATACTAAGATTTACAAATTCTGCATTCGCTTTATGTGGAATCGCAGGTAAAAACGCGCTCACTTCATTGGTGCTAAGATTCTCAATATTCAATATAAAGGAATCTTTGTTAAATTTCACATTTAAAGGCATATTTTTATCATATTGCACAATTTCCCCATCAAGAAACAAAGATTGCTCTGTTGCAATTCCGCTTAGTTGCAACACTCCGCTTGGCAAAGGCACACCTTGAAATGCAAGGCTTTGAAGCTTCGCAATCATAATGTCTTGGGGGATATGAAATGCAAAAGGCGCAAGCGATACACTGCCATTAACACCGCTAAAAGTTGCAAGGTCGGAATCCAATATATAATTAATGCTGCCCCTACCCTGTGTTAATTGCACTTTGGAATCCAGCACAAAAGGAATTGAAGGAAAATAAATTTTCATATACGATTGCAAAAATGTGCCAAGCAATAAATCCTCGCTCCTTGCATAAATTTCTCCCGAAATTCCTTGTGCAAAATCATATAAAGTTGCGTCTAATCGCAAGCGTCCTTCTCCTTGTTCCTCCCCAAAAAGCGACAAAAGTGATTGGATTTGCATAACATCTCTCTTGCCGTCAATCACACCATTTGCATCAATATATAGTGGAATCCTATGTGTGGTTGAAGCTTGAAGCTTCAAACTAAACTGCGCATTAGTTACTAGAGAATCTAACTCTGTAATGCCTTGTGATTGTATATCGCCAACACTAGAATATAAGCTAAAGTCGTATTGCAAGGAATTTTTATGGATTTCGCCTTGAAGTTGCGCTAGAAAATGTGTCGGACAAATCGGAAAATTAAGCCGCTCTAAAACCATCGCAGTATCTACATTGCCACCATCAATATTCACTGCCACTTTACCATTGAGCAATGTTCCTTGCGCTCTATGTAATGTTAAATCTATATTTAAGATTCCGTCACTATAAGGCGTTATGTTTAATAGATTAAAGACGCTTGTTAAACTCGCCTCTTTCATAGAAAACATTATATCTTGCAAGGTAAAATTAACAAAATGCGCCATCATATCACTGCTTGCTTGGAGAATGTTGCTATTTGCAATGAGAGAATAATCAGAGAATTTGCCTAAAAACCTACCCTCCACCCAAACATTATCAAGAAATTTTAGAATCCTATCGGGTGTTTCAAGCGCAAACCCTTTAGAATTTAGCAAAAAGTCGCCCTCTAATCCTTGTGTTAAAAGCGAATATTTACCATTTACAAACAATTCTAGCGCACCATTTTGCGCTGTAAAATCTATATTAAACGCTGATGTGGTTAGCTTAAACCCTCTAGCTTCCCACGCAAACCCGCTTTTAGATTCCAAACCTTTCAGCAAAAGGCTTGCAACAAAGGCATTGCCCGATGCAGAAAATATCCAACTAACGATTCCAAAAACAACAATACAGAATCCTATAAATCCTGCTATAATCTTAAAATATCGGTGCATAAAAATTTAAAGCAATATGTTACAAGCCACGGCAACGTTTTTTACACTGCTCGGCAGAGGCTGAATTTTTACCATAAGTTTTATTGCAATCTTGCAAACAACCCTTTGTCTTGATTGCTTCACACATTCCGCGCACTTTTTCGCACTCTACTAAACACTTACTTTGCTCTTTTCCCTCTTTGCGGCATTTTGCCAAGCAATCCCGCTTCACCTCATCACAATTAGAACTGCTATACAAAAACGCTTTTTCATCACCCTTGCTACAAGCACCAAAAAATCCAACAACGCTTACAATAAATACGATAGATAAAAACTTTTTCATAGGGTTTAGTGTAGTCAAAAAATAGTTAAAAGAACTTAAAATAATATTGTTTTAAAAGAAATCAAGGTAGAATCCACGCTTATTGCTATTTATTAAGGAATTTTTATGGATTACAAAGACACTCTTGTGCTACCTGCGACAAGTTTTCCTATGCGCGGAAACTTACCACAAAACGAACCAAAAACCTATTTATCGTGGGCAAAAAGCAATCTATATGCAAAAATGCTCCAAAACCGCCAAAATGCGAATACAACCTTTAATCTCCACGATGGACCACCTTACGCAAATGGGCATATTCACATTGGGCACGCATTAAATAAAATCCTAAAAGACATTATCGTAAAGCAGCACTATTTTCAAGGAGAAAAAGTATTTTACACGCCCGGTTGGGATTGCCACGGATTGCCTATTGAGCAACAAGTGGAGAAAAAAATCGGCAAAGAAAAAAAGGACACCTTGCCCAAAACAAAAATCCGCGAATTATGCAGAAATCACGCGCAAGAGTTTGTAGGAATCCAAAAAGAGGAGTTTTTGCAATTAGGCGTTTGGGGAGATTTTGAGAATCCCTATAAGACAATGGATTTTGCCTTTGAAGCAGAGATTTACAAAGCCCTTTGTATCATCGCAAAAAAAGGACTTCTAAAAGAGCGCAGTAAGCCTGTATATTGGAGTTGGGCTTGCCAAACCGCCTTAGCAGAAGCAGAAGTAGAATACGCCGAAAAAGAGAGCGATTCTATCTTTGTTGCCTTTGCCTTAAAAGAGGACGCACTCCAAGTGCTAGGGGTAAAAGAAGCTTTCTGTGTGATTTGGACAACGACACCTTGGACGCTACCAGCAAATAGCGGAATCGCGCTGAATCCTGAAGAATCCTATGCGCTAACACAAGACCATAAAATTGTGTTAGCTTCACAAGTAGAAAAACTCGCACAAATGGGCATTGTAGAGAATGGAATCCTAAAGATTTTTAAGGCACAAATTTTAGAAAACAAACACGCAATCAATCCTCTAAATGGTAAAGATTCTAAGATTGTCTTAGGAGAGCATGTGGCTGTGGGCGAGGGAAGCGGTTGTGTGCATACTGCACCCGGACACGGAGAGGACGACTACTTTATCGGTTTAAAATACCATTTGCCTGTGTATATGCCCGTAGATGACAAGGGTTGCTTTGATGAAACACTCATTAGGGAGCAGTTGTTTTTTAATCCCGATGAGTTTGTGGGCAAATTTATCTTTGATACCCACGCAAGGATTCTTGAGTTGCTAGGTAAGAATCTGCTAAGACACACAAAAATCAAGCACTCTTACCCACATTGTTGGCGTTCGCACCAACCCGTGATTTTTCGCGCTACGGCGCAATGGTTTATCCTAATGGACGAACCCTACACAAAAGAGAGCAAAACTCTGCGTCAAGTGGCATTGGAGCAAATCCAAAAAACACGATTCTACCCAGAACACGGAATGCGCAGAATCTACTCTATGATTGAGGACCGCCCGGATTGGTGCATTTCACGGCAGAGAGATTGGGGTGTGCCGATTGCGTTTTTTAAAGATAAGCGCAGTGGAGAGATTCTTTTAGATACGGAAGTTTTAGACTATGTAGCAGAGATTTTTGCAAAAGAGGGTTGTGATGCGTGGTGGAGCAGAAGCGTAGAGGAGCTTTTACCACAAGAATTTAAAAACCAAAGTGTGCATTTAGAAAAGGTGCATCATATTTTAGATGTTTGGTTTGATAGTGGAAGCACTTGGAAAGCGGTTTTGGAATCTAATCAATACGCAAGTGGTGGCTATCCTGCGAGTATGTATTTAGAGGGAAGCGACCAGCATAGAGGGTGGTTTCATAGCTCTTTGCTCGTGAGTTGTGCAGTCAATGAGTATGCGCCTTATCAAAGCATTCTTACACACGGCTTCACAATGGACGAGAATGGCGAAAAAATGAGTAAGTCTAAGGGTAATGTGATTCTGCCTGAAAAAGTGTTAAAGGAGTTTGGAAGTGAGATTCTACGCCTTTGGGTTGCGCAAAGTGATTATCAAAACGACCAAAGAATTTCAGAAAATATTCTAAAGCAAGTGGGAGACAATTACCGCAAAATCCGTAATACAATCCGCTTTTTACTCGCTAATGTGGAATCCCTAGAATCCTTAGAAGTGGGGCATTTCTCACAAATTGATTTGTGGATTTTAAAATCGGCTAAAGTTTGCTTTGATAATGTCCATACGCTTTTCTTAGAATACGAGTTTTCCAAAGGTTTGCAGGAGCTAAATTATTTTCTCAATGTGGAGTTAAGCGGAATCTATCTTGATATTTGCAAAGACAATCTTTACTGCAATGCGCTAGATTCTAAAGAACGCAAGGCGGCGCAAAGTGTAATGGCACTCCTTTGTGGGCGATTATTTGGGCTTCTAGCTCCGATTCTAACTTATACGATTAATGAGGCTTTAAACCATACGCAAAGTAAAGCCTTGCTTGAGTGTTGCGGAATCGCGGGGATTCAAGATAAAGCAACAGCGGTGCTTGAGGTTCTCTATCAGCCACTGCCCTGCTTTGAGAATCCAAGCTTGGATTTTGAAAAATTGCTTACTTTGCGCTCACATTTCTTGGAACAAATTGACAATCTTAAAAAAGAATCTAAAATCAAATCCACATTAGAAACTGACTTGATAATCCCTCCTAAAATGGCGGAATTTAAAGAGTTGAATCTGTGGCTTATGGTCAGTGCGGTGCGAAGCGAGAATGAAAACTCTAATGTGTTAGCAACCTTTACTTTTGAGGGAGAAACTTATTTGGTTTGCAAAGCTAAAGGACACAAATGTCCGCGCTGTTGGCAATTTATTTCTGCAAACGCAAATGAGCCTTGTGTGCGTTGTGCTGGAGTTTTAGCAGATTCTAAAGTGGAATCTTAAGGGCAAAAATGTTTGAAGGATTTTTTGACTTAACGCAACCTGTGGGGCTTGATGAAACTTGGGTTAGCATTTTTGTTGTGTGCTTTCTAATGTGGCTTGGCTATGCGGTTTTGAAGTATATGAAGAGAAAGGAATTAAAATGAAAAAAGAAGATGTTGTAACACTAAAATTAACCGATGAGGACGTGGAATATAAAATGTATTTGCCCTTTAAAGAAACAGACTATATCCAAAAAATTGTCAATGAAACAAAGCAACCCTATGAATATGATATGCTACAAGCAATGCTGCAAAGGATTCCAAAGGGTGGCGTCGTGCTAGATGTGGGAATGAATATTGCTAACCACTCTTTGTTTCTTGCGGCGAACGGATACAAAGTCTTTAGCTTTGAAGCAAATCCCAAAATGAGCGCGATTGCCAAAAAGAGTATTGCGCTCAATGGCTTTGAAAACAAAATTAAAGTCTATGAAATGGGCGTGTCTAACCGCGAGGAAGTAGCACATTTTGCCGAAGAGATTCCATATAATTATGGCGCAATGTCTTTGAC
Organism: Helicobacter sp.; assembly: GCA_022766795.1. Lineage (GTDB taxonomy): Bacteria > Campylobacterota > Campylobacteria > Campylobacterales > Helicobacteraceae > Helicobacter_D. Next base: position 508 of record JALEPE010000082.1, on the reverse strand, counting down.
GCAAGGCGCACCCAGTTCTGCGGGGGGGGGTAAATTGCAAGCCCCTAGACGCCCTTAATATTAAAGAAAAAATCACCGCGATGAAAATTGATGTGGAGGGAATGGAGCACAAAGTGCTAGAGGGTGCGCGCAAACTCATTAACAAAAATCGCCCCATTATTTATGCAGAGGCAATCCATACGCAAGATTATGTAAAAATGGAGCGCGTGTTGGATAGTTTAAATTATGTTTGTTGGGAAACTTATGGAATCTCACCAACGCATTTATTTTTGCCTATGGAATCCGTAAGTGAAAAGCAAATTGCAGCGCGCAACGCATCAAAATTAGCCCTATTGCAACTCCATCATTCTATGGAAAAGCAGCAGTCTTTCACAAATTTTGCCCTAGATTCCATTTACCAAGCCATTAATTCCCTTAGAGGGCATTAGAAACTGCATATCGCTACGAATGCTACGCATTCTTGCAATGCTGATTCCGCGTCATTGCGAGATTCCGTAAAGAATCTTGG
>JALEPE010000080.1 GCA_022766795.1 Helicobacter sp. | reverse complement strand
GCTGGACACCCTGCTTTAACATTTCAAGCAAATAGCGCAATTGTGGCAGACGATCCCCATGTTAATTTTTTCTCACAAATTGATGCGATGATTGAAGCATTGGAGGTTGGCTCTTATCGTCCGGGTGGGACAAGTGCGTATGATAGCTCAATGCGGAATCCCGGCGTGCAAAATGCCTTATTGGTGTTTGATCATTTAGCAGACCATGTTAATAAAATACATACCAAAAATGGTTCGCAGGGGAACGCATTTTCATATTCTATTGAGCGCACAGAGACGCTAATCGTCCAAGCAAAAACTTTGCGTTCTGAAACGATTGATACAGATTTTGCAGAGGCTTACTTGCAGTTTTCAACTCTCTCTTTGAATTATCAAGCAATGCTTTCAACGATTGGTAAAATCTCACAACTCTCTCTTGTAAATTATCTATAAGAAAGGCGGAGAAATCCGCCAATCCTATGAAATCATAGAATCTTGCTTTAAATTATCCTATTCCAAGCATCTTTAAGATAGAATCGCATTTATTTTTAAAGGTTAAAGGCATGCTAACAAATCCAGTTGTTGTGTCTGTTGTGCTTATGGGCGTGCTGTGTTTAGCGCGTTTGAATGTGCTGTTGGCGATTCTAATTTCCGCGCTTACCGCGGGAGTTTTAGGAGGGCTTGGGATTGAAAAAAGCATTAGTGTGCTAATTTCTGGAATGGCTGGAAATTTAGAAACTGCCTTAAGCTATGTCTTGCTTGGTGCGCTTGCTAGTGCGATTGCGCAGACAAATTTAACCGCGATTCTAATCCACTATATCGCAAAATTTATTCAGAATCGCCGTTTAATGTTTTGCTTATCACTTGCGTTTTTTGCGTGTTTTTCACAGAATCTTATTCCTGTGCATATCGCATTTATTCCGATTCTTATTCCACCACTCATTCCTCTTATGAATCATTTAAAGATTGATAGACGCGCAGTTGCTTGTGCATTAACTTTTGGATTGAAGGCACCTTATGTGAGTTTTGGAGCTGGATTTGGGCTTATCTTTCACACGATCTTACGTGATCAGTTAAATCAAAATGGTATTGCTGTGCATTTAGATGATGTTGCAAGTGTGATGTGGATAGGGGGAGCTTGTATGCTTGTCGGGCTTTTGCTTGGAATCTTTGTGTTTTATCGTAAGCCACGTGAGTATCAAAATACATTTCTTTCAAAAGATGCACTGCAAAATTTAGAGAAACAAAAATTAGAACGCAAAGATTTAGTGGTGTTAATCAGTGCGATTGTTGCATTTGTTGTGCAGCTTTGGCTACATTCTTTGCCACTTGGTGGTTTGTGTGGTTTAATGATAATGATTGCATTTGGTGGAATCTTGTGGAAAGATATTGATGAGGTTATGGAAAATGGCTTTAAAATGATGGCATTTATTGCGTTTGTAATACTTGTAGCAGCAGGGTTTGGGGCGGTTTTGAAAGAAACTGGTTCTATTGGCGTGTTGGTGGATTATGTTACAACATTAACACAAGGCAAAATTCTAAGTGCGCTAATGATGTTGCTTGTGGGTTTGCTTGTAACAATGGGGATTGGAACTTCTTTTGGCACGATTCCAATCATCGCTGCCATTTATTGTCCGATTGGATTAGCACTTGGCTTTTCGCCCGCAGCAATTATTTTGTTGGTTGGAATTGCAGGTGCATTAGGTGATGCGGGAAGTCCGGCGAGTGATAGTACATTAGGACCCACTTCGGGCTTAAATATAGACCACCAGCATAACCATATTTGGGACACTTGTGTGCCGACATTTTTAATGTATAATATTCCTCTCATTATTGGTGGCACGATTGCTGTGAATTTTCTTTAAGGATATGAAATGCGTGATTTTATCGCAGTTGCAAAAGAAGTTTTTGATTTAGAATCTAGTGCAATTTTGGGATTAAAAGAGTCTGTTGGATTAGATTTTAATGCCGTTATTGAGCTAATTTTAGGTATTAAAGGGCGTTTGGTTGTTAGTGGAATGGGGAAGTCTGGGCATATCGGTGCGAAAATTGCCGCGACTTTAGCAAGTACAGGGACGCCTAGCTTTTTTATGCACCCCGCTGAAGCATTGCACGGGGATTTAGGAATGCTAACTTACGGGGACGCGGTTTTGACGATTTCAAATTCCGGTGAAAGTGAGGAAATTTTGCGCCTCATTCCCTCTATTAAAGCGCGCAAGATTCCACTTATTGCGCTTTGCGGTAAGCGTGATTCTACTTTGGTTAAAGAGTGTGATTATTTTTTAAACATTAGCGTAGAGAAAGAGGCGTGTCCTTTGCAGCTCGCGCCTACAAGTTCTACCACTGCGACTTTGGCAATGGGTGATGCGATTGCTGTTGCGTTAATGCGTGCGCGAAATTTTAAACCAGAGGATTTTGCGCTATTTCACCCCGGTGGTAGTTTAGGGCGGAAACTTCTCACACGCGTGAAAGATGTAATGGTGGCGCAAAATTTACCAATTGTCGCTCCAGATTCCACATTTAAGCAACTTATTGCTACAATGACTTCCGGTAAGCTTGGAATGTGCCTTGTGTTAGAGGATAAAAAATTACTTGGAATCATTACAGACGGAGATTTAAGACGGGCATTAAATGCAGAGAAATTCAATGCGCTTGCAAAAGAGATTATGACACGTAATCCTAAGACTATTAGACAAGAAGCAATGGCAAGCGAAGCGGAATCGTTAATGCTGCAATATAAAATCAAAGAACTGGTTGTGATGGATTCTTTTAATGTTGTGGGTGTCGTGCAACTCTATGCAATCGCGGGAGTGTAAGTTATCTAAATACTCTTATCCTGCTTGCTTTATCTTTTGTGGGTTGCCCACCTTCCCCATTTATTCGCTTATTTCACTCATCTTGTAGATTTTCTAAAAGTAATTCCGAATTTTGCGTTTCTAATTCTTGAATGCGCGCTTGTAACGCTTTAATGAATATATTTTTTTGTATTACGATTCCATTTTCTAAATATAAAATATCAAGCATAAACTGCGCCACTTCATCGTTGGTATTTTTCGTCTCCCCAATTTCTAGAGCAGTATTAAGATTCGCAAATGGGTGAAATTGTTTGTAGTTTTTGTTTAAATGCAACAATAGATTAAAACACAAACGCAAATGTTGTTCTGTATTAGTATAAGGGAGAAATAAACATTGTGTATAAGCGTTATGGAATTGTTGAAGCAAGCGTGCGCTAATCGTTGTGATTCCATAGAGATTTTGGTGTTTAGCGATGAAGTCTTGCCAGTGTAGCTTTAGCACATAGTTGCTTAGTGCTACAAATAGCCCGTGTGCAACTTTTTTATTCTCGCCCAATTCTTTGCCGACATCAAAGAAGTGTGGCGCATTCTTATCTTTCTCAAGTGTAGAATTTGTCGTGCTACAATCACAGCTTCTATAATAAATAAGCTTCTTTGGTAGCACATAAATCTTGTGTGCTTGGTAGAGTAACTCCACACTAAAACGATTGTCTTGCATAGCGCATTGATTGATGAATTTTAGTTGGATTCTCTTGAGGTAATTAAAATCAATAAAAAATTGCCAAACAAATGGTATTGCTTTTTCAAATTCATCTACCTTGCGCGCATAATCCACCCATTTTTTGTAGCTGAATACCGCCTTCTTTTATGAAAATAGAATCATCTTGTGTTGTGCAGTAGTGTTTGGTATCGGTTTTTGTTGTATAAACTTGCAAAGGGTTAAACCATACGACATCTACGTTTTTAGCGCAGTTTAGACATTCTTGCACAAGCTCGGGCATCCATTAATTTCTTTATGGATTAGCGTGATACGCGTATCAGTGCGACAATATTTCTTGCACAGCTCCAAGCATTCCTTTTGTGTGCTACCATCATCAATGCAGCAAATTTCAAGGTGTGTGTAAGTTTGCGCTAAAACATTTCAATACATTCTTTTAAAAAAGTAAAATCCGTATTATAAATGGGGATAATCACGCCGATTATTTTAGATTTCATCTCAATCCTCTAGGTAATATTCTATGGTAGAGACAACGCGAACATTTTTAATGTGTGGTGTATTTTCATCGCGGTTGGTAATACTAAACTGCCCTTGTGTCGCCTTTTTAATCTTGCCCAAAGTGCTTTGGGAATCTTTAGCGAATTTTAGTGCAGCTTCTCTTGCGCTGATTGTCGCTTCCTCAATCATTGGCGGTTTAATGGAGTTAAGCTGTGTATAGAGATAGCGCACTTCGTAATTTTCCACGCGGATTACGATTCCATCTAAGCCAAGTTGCGCGATATTTGCAAGTGCTTTTCTACCCAGCTCAACATTTTTTGTATAGAGCATTACGCGCCCAGAACCGCTGTAACGATAAGTAACTTGCCGATTATCTGAATATAGCTCGCTAAGTTTGTCATTCACAGTTGGTGGCATAAAACTCACATCATTTTTGTCAATGCCAAGTCCTTCTAGGAATTCTAAAATCTTTTGACTATCGCTTTCTAAGTCCTTGTATAGAGTATTTAAGTCGTTATTGGTGCGTGTGAAGCGAATAGGCATAATCATCACATCAGCTTGCACTTCTCTTTCGCTAAGCCCTTTGACGACAACACTGCGTTCCCCTGCGCGAAAGGCTTTAGTGGCTTTATCTGCGCTAATGCCAAGTATAAAACTACAAATCACTAAAGCAACACCTAAAATAATTGCACTAATCTTTTCCACAACTATTCCTTTTGGAGATTTTGCATTTTGGATTGATGTAATTGTAGCAAAAACACGCAATAAATTCTATAATTGTAATATTTAAGATTGCACTCCGCTCTGAAATCTAAAATTTTATGATTTCTTGCAGTTTTAAATAATAAAAAAACTAGCCTCTTTGAGTGCGATTTATCTCTTTCACAAACTCAAAAACCAAGCCAAAAACCATACAGAGAAAAAAGGATTCTTTTGCTTCATTGATGAGTTAAAGGATTATCTAAATGACCCTGTAATGAGTGAAAAAATTCTAGAAGCGATTTTGGAAGTGCGAAAAATCGGAGGAGTAATGTGCTTTGGATTCCAAAGTTTATCACTTTTTAACAATCTAAACAATGGGGCTGCATTTTTAGACAATATCGCAAATTACATTGTATTCCCTACAAATTCAGAATCCGCCATAGAGGAAATGAGAGAAAAAATCGGATTGCAAGACCACGAAACGCATTTCTTAAAAACCACCACACAAAACGCTAGGCAAGTGCTTTTAAAAATGCCTTTGCGCAATGAGAGTGCAATTTTAAATGTGGATTTAAGTAAGCTCAATAATCATTTAAAAGTATTCTCTAGTAGCTCCAATAATGTAAATTTGATTAAAAAACTCAAAATTTAACGCCCAAATGAATGGCGCAAATTCTATCTAAGAAGTGAAGAAGCAGACAAGGAAGAACCAAGCACACAAACACTAGAAAAAATGCAAGAGGATTTAAGATTGCAATATGAAAGACAACAAGAGCTAAAACTTGCAAAAAAAGCAAGAGAGGAAGCCTTAAAAGAGGCTCAAGAAAAAGAGGAAGTTGCACAACAACTCCAAGATTTAGAACAAGATTCAGATTCACAAAAACAAGAGGAAAAGGAATAACAATACAAAAAATCATCATCTTTTTAGTTTGCTGAATTTTAGCCTTAAGCTTAATTTCTTGTATGCTAATTGCAGAGGAATCTATCTTCAATAATGTAGAATCTACAATTAATAGCGCAAACACAGGCGAAAGTGTTTTAGCCACAAAAGACCAAACCACCAAAAACTATGTAGATTCTCATCTAAGAATTAGGCAGAGTGAAACACAATATTATAATGACAATTACCAAACCGCGCAAAACTACCAAGAATTAAGCGAGGAACAACTAAACTTATTAAAAGCCTCCCTAAGAGCGCAGAATCTCAATGCCTTACAACAAAGCTTTTTTAAGAAAAAGTATAGTGGATTTGAAAACACAAGAGAAATTGAATTTGAAAACAACAAAACACAAAAAATCCGCACCCGCTTTGCAATGGCAACTACATTAATTTTTGAGAATGAAATTGAAAGTTATATTTTAGGAGATAGCACAGGCTTTAAGATTGATGAAATTCCAAATATTTCCAATGCCCTTGCTATTAAACCCCTCTTAATCGGCGTTGATACAAGTTTAACGATTTTCACAAAAGATAAAAGAATCCACAATTTCTATCTCTTTTCTACGGATTACAGAAACAGAAGTAATCCCGATTTAATCGTGTATATCCAAGATGAAGTCGCAAAAGCACAAAAGGCTGAAAAACAAGTGGAGTTAGAGAGGGATTATCTTGTATTAGAGGAGGGAATTGCTAAGGTTAAAGTTAGAAAAGAGGAGATTCAAAGAAACTTTAGACAAAAAGCCCTTAAGAAAATGAGTGGTTATTAGCAGAAGAAATCTTTAGTGATAAAAAATTTACTTACTTTAAATACCCCAAAGACAAAATGCCTCAAGTGCCAAGCATTTTTGCAGTGATTGACAAGCAAGATAGCCCGATTGAGACAAGAATTATAGGAGATTATCTCATTGCAGAGAGCATTAATCCTAAATGGAGCATTAAAAGCGGGGATTCTTATGTGTGTAGAGAGAGTAGATTCCAAACAGCCTAAGCCCACAAAAGAAAAAGAAGCAAATGCGAATTTAGAACCAACGATTGATAGTCATTCCAATCACAAATATTCTAAAACTCACAGAAAACTTTTATGACTTCCTCAATGAAAAATATGCCATTCATTTCTTGTTTTTTATCTCATTCTTTGCTCTTGCAACCACTCTTTGCAGAGGATATTTTAAAATCCGACCAAGACGCACAAACAAAAGCGAAAGAAGTGATAAAGCAAATGCAAGAAGGACAAGAGATTAAAAAGCAAGATTTTAAGGATTCTAAAATCCACAAAGAAAATTTGCAACACCTCTTTGATACTAAGTTTCCTGTTGATGATTACATTTACAAAGCGGGTAAAAGGCAACCAAATAAAAAGGAGACGTTGCAAAAAATTTTTTCTTTAATTGAGGATGAAAACGCAAAAGAACAGGCAAAAGAACAAATGAGCACCCAAGAAACAAAAGAGCAAGAACAAAGCGAGGAGGAAAAAGCACAAGAACAATTAAGAAAAACTCAAGAACAAGAGGAAAAGCTTAAGGCGCAAAATCAACAAATTGCTAAAGAAGTGCAACTTTACAGAGGAACAAAAATTAAAAGCACTTTTAAGAGCCTCTATTTTAAGCGAGAGAAATGGGGAAATCAACACTTTCAATCAAAATTCTAAATTTGGAAGTGATGGCTTTTCTAATCAAAAATCACTAGATATTAGCACCAATGAGCATAAGTTTTATAGAAGCATTCGTGCAGGACGATTAATTCCAGCTCTTTTAATAAGTGCAATCTCTAGTGATTTAAGCGGAATCATAACAGCTCAAATTGAACAAGATATTTATGCTTCTATGGGAGAGGTAGTGTTGATTCCTAGAGGAAGCAAGGCAATAGGATTTTACAACAATGAAGTGAAAATGGGACAAAAACGTTTAGAGATTAAATGGAGAGAGATTATCACGTCTCAAGGAATAAATATCCTCTTAACCGATGCCATTGTAGCAGATAATATGGGAATGAGTGGGGCAGTAGGAAGTGTGAATAACAAATTTTTAGAAAGATATGGCATTCCTTATGGAATCTCCACGCTTACAAATGTGCTATTGCTTAGTGTTGCGGGTAAGATTGATAATACCAATAATGGCTATTCAGAGGAAGTCTATTCCCAAGCAAAAAGCGATATTAACACTATTGTACAAGATATTATCTCAAGAAGTCAGCAGATTCAACCCACCATTGAAATCAAAAGTGGTAGCAGAATCTTTATTGTGCCAACCAATGTGGTTTTCAAAGCCTAAAAACAATGAAGTGTTGATGAAATACTTTGTAGATTAAAGGAGAACAAATGAAAGAACAAAGAGAAGAGGCAACTAATGAATAATTCCCTGCTTTTAAATAATGCTCTAAGTGTGCTAGAACCCTTTTTGCGTTATCGTGTCCAAGCACAATACAAAAGCGCGCTCTTTAGTAGTGAAGTTGCTTTGTATATTAGGATTCCAAGCAAGGAACAATTCCCGCTATAAAGCTTTGTTTTAGGGCAGTTATGCCTAGAAAAAGGTATCACTTATGAAAAAATTAGAAATATTGTTAGAAAAAAGCGCAATACGCTTGTAAGCGGTGGAACAGGAAGCGGAAAAACAAGTTTTTTAGATTCTTTAATAGGTGAGATTCCATTAGATGAGAGAATCGTAACGATTGAGGATTCTCAAGAATTACATATTGAAAATCCAAATAAAACACAACTTGCAGTGCCAAAGACGGAGAATGAAATCTATTCCTATGCAGAGGCAATCAATAACGCAATGCGTTTAAGACCCGATAGATTATTCTTAGGTGAGATTGATATTAGAAATACCTTTACATTCCTTAGAATTTGTAATACAGGACACGTGGGGAATCTAAGCATAATTCACGCATTGGTCTCGATTATGCTTTGAAGTTTTGAGCGTGCGGTTATGCGAGCGTTTGTGAGTGATGACATTTTGTGCCTTTTTGTTTTGTGGTATTTTGGCAGAATTATAGCTGAAAATTGTGGGGAATTTGGGGAATTCTAGAATTGTCTTTGAATTTTAATCAGTATAGTTATTTTATAGCTAGATAAGTAACTGTGCTAATTTCCTTTAGATTTTTTCTTTCACAAATTAAGAGATGATTATCTTGATAATTATTTATTAAGCTTTCGTTTTTAAGTAGCTTTATAAATTCAAAGTTTTTATTTATATTTTTAATAGGCGCAAGCATGTGATATTCTTTTTGTAAATACTCACTTATATAAAAAAACTTATCTCTATTTTCATCTGCTTTTTCATATTCTTTGTTTTGCAAATAATACTGCCATAATAAGAAATAAGAATATTCGTTTATTTTTTCAGAACTTTTATAAATTTCAATATATTCTTTTATATTTTCTGTATCTTTTTCTTTATTTAATTTTATTTTTG
>JALEPE010000031.1 GCA_022766795.1 Helicobacter sp. | reverse complement strand
TATTTTTATCAAGTTGCACAATTAATGGAAGAAGCAAAATGTTCCTTTGCTACGAGCGCAGATCCATTAGACCTTATTGATATGTGTCATTTTACAGATGAAATGCTTGCGTTTTTAAACACGATTCAAAATGGAATCTTTAAGGAGCAGTTAAAAGATTATTGCAAGAATGCGCAGTTTAGAAAAGATATTTTTGTGAAAGGTGCGCATAGAATCTCCCCTAAACAAAGAGAACAAAGACTTTTAAATACAAGATTTGCGTTGATTGCATCTGTTAAAGATTTTTCTTATAAAGTGCAATGTTCGCGCGGGGAATTAAATCTTAATAAAGAAGTGTGCGATAAAATCTTTAATGCATTAGAAAAGGACGTAAATAGAGCAAAAACACTCCAAGAAATTATAGAATCTGCTCAAATGCGTTTTGAAGATATTCTAACTCCAATTATCTTGCTTATGCATCAAAGGATTATCTCTCCTATGCAAGAGGTAACAAAAGAGGTTGCCCAAAGAGCAAAAGCTTATAATGCTAATATATTGGAAAAAAATCTACAAGCGGATACTTCCCATTGGGTCGCCGCGCCGAGTATCGCTGCGGGATTTGCAATTAGTAATATAGACAAGATTTTATTGTATGCTTATCTCTATAAAAGCAAAAAAGAAGCGGATATAGTTAATTTTACGTTGGAAATCTTAAAAAGTAAAGGACAAGGCGTTATTAAAGAGGGTAAAGTCTTAACAGACGAAGCAGAGAATAAAAATGCAATTAAAGAAATGGCTAAGAAATTTTTAGAATCTTTGCCGCTTTGTAAAACATTGGGAATTGTGGAGTAGCAAGTTTGTAAGCAAAGGAGAGTAAGCGCGTAATATGCGCTTTTAGCCTTTGTCTTAAGTTCACTATTCTGCTGTGTAAAGTTCTGTGCTTAAGTATCTCTCTCCTGTATCGCAAAGAATTGTTACGATATTTTTACCCGGATTTGATTTTGCCATTTCGCGTGCTGCCCAAAGATTCGCCCCACTTGAGATTCCCACTAATACGCCCGCATTTTTAGCAATTTCTCGTGATTCCTTGTAAGCCCATTCCACATCTACTTTTAAGATAGAATCAATCAATTTTGTCTCTAAAGTGTCCGGGATAAATCCTGCCCCAATTCCTTGAATCTTGTGCGCTCCGGGCTGCTCCCCGCTAATCACGGCGGAGTTAATAGGCTCTACAGCGATGATTTTTGCATTGGGATTCCTTGCCTTTAATATACTGCCCACTCCGCTTAGCGTTCCGCCTGTGCCCACAGCAGAGATAAAAATATCCACTTGATTGTCCAGTGCATCTAAAATCTCTAAAGCAGTAGTTTCTCTGTGTTTTTTGGGGTTTGCAGGATTTTTAAATTGTTGCAAAATAATAGAATCTGGGGTTTTTGCCTTTAATTCTTCCGCACATTCTACCGCACCTTTCATTCCTTTTTCTTTGGGTGTTAGAATGAGTTGCGCACCTAGTGCGCTCATTAATTTGCGTCGTTCAATGCTCATTGATTCGGGCATTGTAAGAATGAGTTTAATGCCTTTTGCTGCACATACCGCTGCTAGTCCGATTCCTGTGTTGCCACTTGTTGGCTCAATAATTGTTGTATTGGCTTTAATCGCACCGCTTTGCAAGGCGTCTTCAATCATCCCTAGCGCGATTCTGTCTTTTATGGAACTTGTAGGGTTAAAAAATTCGCATTTTGCATAAATATTCGCATTGCACTCCTTAGATAGCTTTTCTAGCTTCAGTAATGGTGTGTTGCCAATGGCTTCTGTAATAGAATGAATCACTTTCATTAAATAACCTTTTTAAAGTAATATTGCAATGGATTCTTTTAAAATAATAAAGCTTAAAGGGTATTTAATTTTTTTAAGTTTTTATCAGCTTATAGACAATTTTAATGAAAAACTACAATTTTACACATTTTTTTGCAAAAGATTAAAAAATATTTACCCAAAATACATAAAACTACACAAAATTTATAGTATTATTGACATAAAATTTTAGATTCTTAAAGGAGTTTGATATGAGTTTTTTTCAAGAGTATGAAAAACAAGTGCAAGAGCGCGCGAAACAAAACATTCCACCGCTACCATTAAGCAAAGAGCAAACTTTAGAAGTCATAGAGTTGCTTAAAAAAGGCGAACGCACAAAAGAGCTAATAGAGCTACTCTCCAATCGCGTCAGTCCCGGCGTAGATGAAGCAGCAAAGGTTAAAGCAGAGTTTTTGGATTCTATTGCAGAGGGCAAAGTGAGCGTAGAGGGAATCTCTAAGACTTTTGCAATCCAATTACTTGGCACAATGCTTGGCGGTTATAATATCCAACCTCTCATCAAAGCATTAAAATCTAGCGATAAAGATTCCGCAAAGGCTGCGGCAGAGGCATTAAAAAACACTTTACTCGTCTATGATTCCTTTAATGAAATTGTAGAAATGTCTAAAAGCAACGCTTATGCGAAAGAAGTTTTAGAATCGTGGGCAAAAGCAGAATGGTTTTTAAACAAACCCGCATTAGAAGAGAAAATCACCGCAACGGTATTTAAAATAGATGGTGAAACCAACACAGATGATTTAAGCCCAGCAGGAGACGCATTTACAAGAAGTGATATTCCACTTCACGCACAAGCAATGTTGAAAAGCCGCACACAAAATGCTTTTGGTAGAATCGCGGAGCTTAAGAAAAAGGGACACCCACTTGTCTATGTGGGCGATGTTGTGGGAACAGGAAGCTCAAGAAAATCCGCTTGTAACTCGCTTGTATGGCATATGGGGCGCGAGATTCCTTATATTCCAAACAAAAAAGCAGGTGGATTAGTTATTGGTGGCGTGATTGCTCCTATTTTCTTCAATACTTGCGAGGATAGCGGCTGTCTCCCAATCATCGCTCCTGTAACCGAACTCAACGAGGGCGATGTGATTGATATTTATCCTTTTAAAGGCGAGATTCATAAAAATGGTGCAGTGGTTTCTAGGTTTGACTTTAAACCAACCACATTAGCCGATGAAATCCGTGCAGGTGGGAGAATCAATCTCATCATTGGACGCGGATTGACCACAAAAGCAAGAGAGGCATTAGGCTTACCAAAAGAAGAGATTTTTGCTAAACCGCAATCTCCAAAATCTACTGCAAAAGGCTTCACATTAGCGCAAAAAATGGTAGGACGCGCTTGTGGAGTAGAGGGAATCTTGCCCGGAACTTATTGCGAACCCCTTGTTACAACCGTGGGAAGTCAAGACACCACAGGAGCAATGACAAGAGATGAGGTGAAAGAACTTGCTTCATTGGGATTTAGTGCGGATTTTGTCTTGCAAAGTTTCTGCCATACCGCAGCTTATCCAAAACCAGCCGATGTTAAACTTCACGCGACTTTACCGCAATTTATGAGTAGTCGTGGGGGTGTTGCGTTGCGTCCCGGAGATGGCGTCATTCACTCTTGGTTGAATCGTATGGTTTTACCCGATACGGTCGGCACAGGTGGGGATTCTCATACAAGATTCCCGATTGGTATTAGCTTCCCTGCGGGAAGTGGATTGGTTGCGTTTGCAGCGGTTACGGGTTCTATGCCTCTTGATATGCCAGAATCCGTGCTTGTGCGCTTCAGCGGCAAACTCCAGCCGGGCATTACTTTGCGCGATTTAGTTAATGCGATTCCTTATTATGCGATTAAACAAGGCTTACTCACGGTGGAGAAAAAAGGTAAAAAGAATATCTTTAGCGGAAAAATCCTAGAGATTGAAGGTTTGCCAGACTTAAAAGTAGAACAAGCCTTTGAATTAAGCGATGCGAGTGCAGAGAGAAGCGCAGCAGCCTGCACGGTGGCATTAAACAAAGAACCAATCATTGAGTATTTAAAATCCAACATTACACTTATCAATGCAATGATTAAAGCGGGTTATCAAGACGCTAAAACGCTAGAACGTAGAGCTAAGAAAATGCAAGATTGGATTAATAACCCTACACTTTTAAAAGCGGATTCCAATGCAGAATATGCTGCAATCATTGAGATTGACTTAAATCAAGTAACAGAGCCGATTCTTGCTTGTCCAAATGACCCTGATGATGTTGCGACATTAAGCGAAATCCTTAGCGATTCTAAAAGACCCCACAAGGTTGATGAAGTGTTTGTGGGAAGCTGTATGACAAATATCGGGCATTACCGCGCATTGGGCGAAGTTTTAAGAGATGAGGGAATGGTTCCAGCAACACTTTGGGTTGCGCCTCCAACAAAAATGGACGCAAAACAACTTACCGATGAGGGGTATTATTCACTCTTTGGTGCAGCAGGAGCAAGGATTGAGATTCCGGGTTGTAGCTTATGTATGGGCAACCAAGCGCGTGTGAGAGATGAAGCTGTTGTTTTCTCTACCTCCACAAGAAACTTTGATAATCGTATGGGAAAAGGTGCGCAAGTTTATCTTGGAAGTGCGGAGTTAGCAGCACTTTGTGCCTTGCTTGGTAGAATCCCAAGTAAGCAGGAATATTTAGATTTAATTCCTAAAAAACTAGAGGGCAAAGAATCTCAAATCTACCGCTATTTGAATTTTAATCTTATTGAAGATTATATTCTAAATTAAATTTTAGGAATCCTTGGAATCCTTTTTGGATTCCAGTTCCTGCTAACTGCATTTTATTAATGGCGATACGATTTGACGCATTTTGAATAAAATTTTATATAATCCCTACATAAAAGAGAAATTTTATTATCGAATTTATATTTTATAAGATATAATACGTTTCAGATTGCTAGACAATCAATATTTCACAAGGAGCCTTAATGAAACGTCTTATCGTATCATTGTCATTTGTTGTCGGTTCTGCTCTTAGCCTAAGTGCGGCAGATGTTCTTACTCAAGCAAAAGATAGCGGTTTAATTCCATTACCTACAAATCAAGCAGGTGTAGAAAAAATCCTTACTGAAGCAGGAGTAAAGTTTAGTCCATTTAGTGAAGCAAAAGCGGAATTGGGCAAAAAACTTTATTTTGAACCTCGCTTATCCAAAAGCGGTTTAATCTCCTGTAACACTTGCCACAATCTTGGATTGGGCGGAACAGATGGAGTTGCAGCGGCTATTGGACATAGATGGGTAGCAAACCCTCATCACCTAAATTCACCAACCGTTTATAACTCTGTGTTAAACTCTGCACAATTTTGGGACGGACGCGCGGCTGATTTAGCAGACCAAGCAAAAGGACCCATTGAGGCAGAACCAGAAATGGCAACACCTGCAAAACTAGCGGTTGAAAAAATTTCCTCTTTGCCAGAATATCAAGAAGAATTCAAAAAGGTTTATGGCAAAAGCGGTGTAACATTTGATAACATTGCCGATGCGATTGCAAACTTTGAGCGCACATTACTTACACCTTCTCGCTATGACGCATTTTTGAATGGGGACGATAAAGCATTGACTAAAGCAGAGAAAGAAGGCTTGCAATTATTCTTGGATAAAGGCTGTGCAGCTTGCCATACAGGTGTGAATCTAGGTGGAACGATGCAAGCATTTGAAGTTGCAGGAAAATATAAATTTGCAAATTTAGGAGATTTCAAAGGTGATGCCAATGGTATGGTAAAAACTCCTACTTTAAGAAATATTACTGAAACCGCACCTTATTTCCACAATGGAGCAATTTGGAAATTAACAGATGCGATTAAGGAAATGGGAAGCACACAACTTGGAATTACAATTAGCGATAAAGAAGCCAGTAAAATTGAGACTTTCTTAAAAGCTCTAAGTGGAACAAAACCAACAATCACTTATCCACAATTCCCTGTTGCCACAGACAAAACTCCTAAGCCAGAATTATAATGTTCTGCAAACTCCCCGTTGGGGGGAGTTATTGAATCTCTCTTTATTTTGTAACTATTTTTTAAAACCTAAATTATGATTTATGTAAAAATAGCCCTTATTTCAGATTTAATTGTTATAATTGCGTAATTTATATTGGTAGTTAAGGATTCACAATGGAGCAGTCGGTTATTAATCTTTTAAGTAGCTATGTGCCTATGGTGCAACGTTATAGGTCTCAATTCTCTTCATTTAATACACTTCTTGGTAAAACAACATTAACAGGGAAAATTAGCTCCCTTGACATTGCGGAAAATTTGTTTAGCTATATGGAGAAAACACAAGAAAAGTTTGAAAATCTCCAAGTTGAGTTAATTAATACGATTATGGAGCAGAATTTTTTAGATGCATATGGAGAAGCAGAGACTTCAGCAAGGGTTGTTGCTGATATGCTTAGTATTCATATTCAAAGTCGCCACGAGAGTATATTAACACTTTCTAAAAATAAGCAACTCATTGATTTAGCCGCAGAGTATGCAAATGTTTCCGATGATAAAGAAAAATCCAATGCTGTTTTTAGTGCAATTATGCAAATAATGCGAGCATTTGAAACTAATTATGGGCAAGCCTACAAAGATATTTTGCTTTTTAAAAATGATGGGACACTTTTGCAACATTTAAACACAAAAACTTCAAAAGCGGTTAATCGTAAAACAAAGTTACAAGTAGTTCTTGACTATAGCAATGTAGAATCTTATGCAGAGTATTACCAAAAAACAGATTTTTATTATCTAAGAGAAGAAGTTCAAGATGAGAATTCAGAATTGTTTTTTGTTGTTCCATTGCGTGCAAGTAAAGATTCCATAGCTTCAATTATTGCTGTATTTATGGTAGATATTGAAGGTGGTATGAAACAAGCAATGGAGAATTTTCCATATCGATTGCCACAAAGCAATTTAGCTTTAATCAACAAAAAAGATCAAATTATATTCTCCGAAAATGCACGTGCATTCCCTGTTGGTAAAAGTTTAGTTTTTAATAAAAATGGCGACTATATTTTTTTAGAGAATCGCTCCAAAGTATGTATGGTCGCATTAGGTAAAGTCAGTGGATTAGAACATTTAAATAGCGCAATGCAAGGGTGTGCAGTATGTAGAATTGTGCCTTTATATGTGGCGTTTGATGTAAAAAGACAGCCAAAGCGAGACATCAAAGAGGAGTTACTAGAGGATTCTTTACTTATCACTGAAAAGCTAGATGAAGTCATTGCGGAGGGAGAAAATATTAATGAAGAGCTTGGCGATGTTGTTATTAATGGTGAAATTATTGCTTCTAAAAGCCACTCTTATGCGTTAAATCCGATTCTAAATAACATTAGAATTCTAAGTGAAGAGATGAATACATTGTGTATCCAATCCACGGGCGAGCTACTAAAGGGCGTTTATAATGCGCTTTTTAATAATGCGGAGTATTATGCAAAATATCTTTCGCTAGCTATGGATAATATTTTTGCAAAGGCAATTAAAAATGCCTCACAAATTGCTGAAAATAAAGATTTTGTTAAATTTTTAGCAGAGCATAGTCAAGGTGCAATCGGCGAGGAATCTCAAGCGCAGATGAAAGCACTATTGGTAGCTATTAAGCAAAATTTTAGATATTTTTATGATATTTTGCTATTTGATAGAGACGGAAAGGTTGTTCAAAATTCCTCTGAAAATACACAAAAAGGTTCTAAGATTAATATAACTGGGGTTTCTAGTGATGTAACATTATCTAATTTTGAACCATCCTCTTTGTATAATGATAAGCCGACATTGTTATTAAATGTATATATTAAAGATTCCAATCGTCACTTAAACGGAGGATTGACTTTTGTGTTGGATTTTGAAAAAATCTGCGAATTTTTAGCGAGTATTTTATCCACAAATTCTACCATTTCTGATAGAAGCGAGATTATTGGTGTTGTGTTTGACAGCGATAAAAATGTTTTGCTTAGCAGTAAGCCTGATTTTAATTTTAATGAGTTTGCGCAGAATAATGAGATTGATTTTAAGAATCTCAAAAAAACAAATAAGATTGTAAAAATCGGTAAGAAGCATTATTTGATGTGTGGCGATACCTGCAATTCTTCACAAAGTGCTTTTATGGCATATACAAGGAAAGGATTATTTGCAATGGTTTTTGTCTCTGTTAGAGAGGACAAAGAAGAGAATTAATAAGCCTTCTTGCAGGCTTATTAATTCCGCAACTACTTTCAAAAGCTTGCAACTCTTTAAGACGTGCGTTAAATAAAGCTCTTTAATGCTAATAAATCTACTATTGTAAAACTAAATCATTTAATGATTTTTCCACATAAATTTTATTATTTGGATTAATTTTGAGATTCCACATAGATTCCACATCACTTAAACATTTAATTAGTAAAGCAGTGGTAAAATCCACAAATTATTTTATTTCAAGGGTTTAGCTATGGAAAATGCTGGAAATGTTTTGACGCAATTATTGCCATTAATCGTATTGGTTGCGATTTTTTATTTTTTAATTATTCGTCCGCAACAAACACAAGCCAGAAAGCACAAAGAAATGATTGCTAATTTAGATAAAGGGGATAAGATTGTTACAAGCGGTGGATTTATCGTAGAAGTTGTAAAAAAGGAAGAGGAATTCTTTATGGTGCGCTTAAACGATGACACGATTGTGAAACTTGCAAAAGATTATGTGGCTAAAAAAGTTGAGCAATAATTCATATGAAAAAATCTTTCAATACAAAGTTATTATTTTTTGTCTTAGCAATATTGTTTGGGGTTATTTTGTCTGTGCCGTCTATTTTTCAAACGCAAGGTCCTAAAGTTGTATTGGGACTAGATTTGCAGGGTGGATTAAATTTACTTTTGGGTGTTAAAACAGAGGAAGCGGTTAAAACGCGCTATGTTTCTTTAGCTTCGCAGATTAACTACTATGCCCTAGATGAGCAGATTCTCTTAGATGGCTTGAGCGCACGCGAAGATAGCATTGGATTTGAGTTGTTGGATTCTAATGAAAAAGCGAAAGTTGAAAGCTATTTAAAGACAATCCCGGGTTTAAATGTTGTTGAAAATAATCTTAATTATACGCTGACTTTCACAGAAATGGAGATTATGAATCTGAAAAATTTTGCTGTTGAACAAGCGATTGGCAATATTAGAAATAGATTAGATCAGTTTGGATTGTCTGAACCTAGTGTTACAAAGCAGGGAGAGGACGCAATTTTAGTGCAATTACCGGGCATTAAAACACAAGAAGATGAGCAACGTGCGTTAGAATTGATCTCTAAGGGTGGGCATTTGCAAATGATGGCTGTTGATGAAGCACGCAATGCTCGGGTTTCTGTGATGACAGATTTAGAAGCGGAATCGCTTGGTGATGTGATTTTACCTTTTGTGGAAGATGAAAATCAAAAAATTTTATTAAAAGCAATTCCGATTTTAGATGGTGCAATGCTGACAGATGCTCGGGCAGCCTATGATCAAAATGGGCAACCAGTCATTAATTTCACGCTTAATGCGCAAGGTGGAAAGATTTTTGGTGATTTTTCAGGAAAAAATGTTGGCAATCGTATGGCAATCGTATTAGATGGAAAGGTGTATTCCGCGCCCGTAATTCGTGAAAGAATCGGTGGAGGAAGTGGGCAGATTAGTGGTGGCTTTAGTGTGCAGCAAGCCAGCGATATTGCGATTGCATTAAGAAGCGGAGCGTTGCCAGCACCGATTATTTTACTAGAGAAACGTAGCGTTGGACCCTCACTAGGAGCTGATAGTATTAAAGCTTCAATGATTGCGCTCATCACGGGTGCGATTCTTGTTATAGTTTTTATGGTGCTTTACTATGGAATCGCAGGAATCATTGCAAATCTTGCAATGATTGTGAATATTTTGCTTGTGATTGCGGTGATGGCACTCTTTGGAGCAACTTTAACGCTACCGGGAATGGCAGGGATTATTCTAACTGTTGGTATGGCTGTGGATGCTAATGTTATTATTAATGAGCGGATTCGTGAGGGATTCCGCGCCAAGGAGAGTTTCATAAAATCTATGGAAAACGGTTACAAAAATGCTTCAAGAGCAATTTTTGATTCTAATTCAACTTCGCTGATTGCTGCAATTTTGCTTTACGCATTTGGAACGGGTGCGATTAAAGGTTTTGCAATTACGATGAGTATTGGGATTTTAGCCTCTATTATTACGGCGATTATTGGGACGCACGGCGTGTTTAGGCTATTCCAAAATCGCATTATAAAATCAGGCAATTATGCGCTATGGTTTGGTTATAAAGATAAAAATAAATAAGGATTTAAATGGATTTTTTTAAACATAATAAAGTATATGATTTTGTAAAAATGTCTAGTTACGGAATTGTGCTTTCCCTTATTTTATTTTTGGGTTCATTGGTTTTATTTGTGAAGCCCGGTTTCAGTCTTGGTGTGGATTTTGCGGGTGGAACGATTGTGCAAGTGCAGTATAAAGAAGCTGCGCCTTTGGCAGCAATTCGTAAAGCACTAGAGGCAATTCCTGCATATAATGGGGTGCAAGTCAGCGAGTTTGGTTCTCCAGAGGAAATTTTAATTAAATTGCCCACTGCAACTTCAAAAGTAGATCAAGATATTGGGCAAGAGGTTGCAGAGGTGCTAAAAAACACGGGCGAGCTAAGCATTAGGCGGGTAGATATTGTTGGACCCAAAGTGGGCAATGAGCTAAAAGAAAAAGGAATCTTAGCGTTGGTGCTAGCAATGCTTAGTATTATGGCGTATGTATCTTATCGTTATGCGTGGCAGTTTGCGATTGCTGCAATTTTAGCTTTGCTTCACGATGTCGTGATTTCTGCAGCGGCGGTGATATTGTTTAAAATTGATTTAAACCTAGAAGTTATTGCTGCGCTTTTAACACTTATTGGCTATTCTGTCAATGATACGATTATCGTATTTGATAGAATCCGAGAAACCGTAGGGTTAAATTCCAATGATTCGCTAGAGAATGTGATTAATGAAGCATTGTCCTCTACGCTTTCAAGGACTTTTTTGACATCCCTTACAATGTTTTTTGCAGTCTTTACGCTTTATGCTTTTGGGGGAGAGATTATTAAAGGCTTTAGTCTGCCGATGTTAGTGGGTTCGATTGTGGGGAGTTATAGTTCCATATTTGTAGCGAGTAAATTAGTGGTTTTATTGGGATTTAATCTAAAAGATTATCGCCAAAAAATTATAGATGCAGAACGTAAAGCATTGGAGAAAAAGAAAATGCGTGAAATGTATGAGAGAGGGAGAATGTAATGGACTGGGGGAAAGTAACCTTTGTGTTTTTTATTTTGATGAGTTTAACCTCTACGGTAGGATTCTTATATGAGCAAAATTTGGTAATGTTGTTTATCGCAGGTGGTGTCAATATTCTTTCTACCATTTTAAAAATTGGCGTAAGAAGCTTTATGTCTGCGGAGCTTATGGCTGCATCTTTAGTAGCAGATTTACATCTTATTCCGTCTTTTATTTATATGCAAGTTTTTGATGATGTTAATGTTGCCGTAGCACTTGCATTGGGTGCATTGGTAGCAAATATTGTATCTATTTTATTTATTGCTATTGAAAGCATTAAGAGTTATAACAATTATAATTAGGAGTGCGTTATGGAATACAATCCTAGGGTTATTGAGAAGAAATGGCAGGATTTTTGGGAAAGTAGTGGTGCCTATGAGCCACAGGACGATAAAACTTTGCCTAAAAAATATATTTTAAGTATGTTCCCTTACCCTAGCGGAAATATTCATATGGGACACGTGCGGAATTATTGCATTAGTGATGCGATTGCGAGAAAATTTCGCAAAGAGGGCTTTAATGTCTTGCATCCTATTGGTTGGGACGCCTTTGGAATGCCCGCAGAAAATGCTGCTATTAAACACAAAACACACCCAAAACAATGGACATATTCCAATATTGAAAATATGAAATCCCAACTTTATAGTCTTGGTTTTTCTTTTTCTAAAACGCGTGAGGTTGCAACTTGTGATTCCATTTACTCTAAATGGGAGCAAATGTTTTTTATTGCAATGTGGGAGAAAGGCTTAATCTATCGTAAAAAAGGTATGTTGAATTGGTGTCCAAATGACCAAACTGTGCTAGCAAATGAGCAGGTGGTGGAAGGAAAATGTTGGCGTTGCGATACACCTGTGGTGCAAAAGGAGATGTATCAATACTATGTTAAAATCACAGATTACGCGCAAGAATTATTAGATGATTTGGAATCTTTAGAAGGAAAATGGCCTAGTCAAGTGCTAACGATGCAGAGAAATTGGATTGGTAAATCAGAAGGTTTAAGCTTTGCTTTTGATTTGGAAAATCCTTTGCAATGTGATGAATCTAGCATTAGCACTTTGGAGGTTTTTACCACGCGTCCAGATACAATTTTTGGGGTCAGTTATTGCGCATTAGCCCCAGAACATCCGCTTGTAAAAGCACTGATTAAAGAATGTAGAATCTCAAAAGATTCCATAGATAAAATCACAGCAATGCAAAATACAAGTGAGCGTGAGCGTGCGCAACAAGAGAAAATCGGAATTCCGCTTGGGCTTAATGTTATTCATCCATTAACACATAATAAGATTCCATTATGGGTTGCAAATTTCGTTTTAATGGGTTATGGAAGTGGTGCAGTAATGAGTGTCCCAGCCCACGATGAGCGTGATTATGAGTTTGCGCACAAATACCATTTGCCTATTTTGCCCGTGATTGCACCAAATGAGGAAAATGACTTGCCTTATTATGTTGGTGATGGGGTATTGATTAATTCTTGCGAATATAATGGGTTACATAATATAGAGGCGAAAAAACAAATTATTGCCTATTTTGAAAAAAGCGGTAAGGGTAAGGCGGTGGTAAATTTCAAATTGCGTGATTGGGGAATCTCAAGGCAGCGGTATTGGGGGACTCCGATTCCATTAATTCATTGTGAAAAATGCGGAATTGTGCCAGAATCTTTAGAAAAATTACCTGTGGCATTACCCGAAGATGTGGAGATTAGCGGTGAGGGAAATCCACTAGATAAGCACCCTTATTGGAAGCATTGCGCTTGTCCTAAATGCGGTAAAAATGCTACGAGAGAGACGGATACCCTAGATACTTTTGTGGAATCTAGTTGGTATTTTTTACGCTATACAACACCACAGAATCTTAGAGACACACAAGCGTTAAGTGCAGAGGATATGCGCTATTGGATGGACGTAGATGAGTATATTGGTGGGATTGAACACGCAATTTTGCACCTTTTGTATGCACGATTTTTTACTAAAGTTTTACGCACTTTAGGTTATACGGAATCTAGTGAGCCTTTTTCGCATCTTTTAACGCAAGGAATGGTTACTAAAGATGGTGCAAAAATGAGCAAGTCTAAAGGTAATGTCGTGGATCCTAATGCAATTATTGCGCAATATGGAGCGGATACAGCGCGTTTATTTATACTCTTTGCAGCACCACCTGTGCGGGAATTAGAATGGAATGATTCCGCAGTGGAGGGTTCTTATCGCTTTATTAAAAGGCTATGTTCCAAAATAGAAAAAGCACAAAAAATCCAAGCTTTGCCCAATATAGAAATACAAAGCCTAAGTGCAAAAGAAAAATATGCGCGTAAAAAAGTCTATGAAGCATTAAAAAAATCTAATGAAACTTTTTGCCACGCTAATGGATATACCTTTAACACTTTGATTGCTGCGTGTATGGAAGCATTAAATGCTTTAAATGAGCAGGATTCCACAGAAGTTTGGAGTGAGGGATATTTTATTTTGCTAAATATCTTAGAGCCAATTATTCCCCATATTTGCTGGGAATTAAGTCAGGAATATTTTAATTTAGCAAATTTTAATACCATTAAAATAGATGAAAATGCGCTCAAAGAGGATTCTATTGTTATGGCAATTACGATTAATGGCAAGCGTAGGGGTGAAATACAAGTTGTGCCCAACGCGGATTCTAAGCAGGTGTTAGAACTTGCAAAGGCGGAAATTGCAAAATGGATTGCCGATAAAAATATCATTAAAGAGATTGTTGTGCCTAATAAGCTTGTAAATTTTGTGGTGCAATGATGCGAAAAAGCATTGGAATCGTTGGCTTAGTTTTAGCATTATTGTTGTTAAATGCGTGTGGATATAAGCCGCTAGCACATAATATGCAAAAAACTTTGGGGGATAAAATTTATATCGAAGTGAAAATTGACCCACGCGACCCTCAAAATAGCGTGGCACTAAAAGATGAGCTTTCACGTAGTATTTTTGAGAGATTGCACGCAGATATTGTGGATAAAGAAAAAGCGACAAGCACGATTGAAGTGTTGCTACGTAATGTAAATTTTAACTCTTTAGCAGAGAATAAAACCGGATTTGCAACTTTTTATCGCTGCGAAGTAGTTGTAGAGTTCAAATACTTTAATCTTTTAACCCAGCGCACACGAATTTTTAATAAAAAGGGATATTATAATTTTGCCTTAAATGATACGTCCATTATTACTGACTCCGTGCGTCTTGAGGCGATTAATCGCGCAGTTTTACAGGCTATTGATGGATTTATTTCGCAAGTAGGAATTGATGGGTATTAATGCAGAATATACAAAGTATTGCTAGAGAAGCACTCAAAGAATTATTAAAAGAGGGTAAAGAGCCAACACCGGAATTTTATGCAGAGGCATTTAATGCACAAGCAAAGAAGCTAGGTGCAAATGTTGGAGAAATAGATTTCAGCACAAGCAAGATTCTTGAAATGTTAAATAAAGAAGTCAGAGAAAGCCTATTTCACCAAAAATTTAAACATAAAAATGAGTTAATTACGGCTTTGGTGCATTCTATTAACCATTTATATTTTTATAAAAAGAATTTTTATACACAGCTAGAGATTCTAAAATTACTTTTGCGTCTTGTTGCAACACACCCTAATAAAGAAATTGCAAGTCTTGCTAAAGGGCATTTACTTGTTATTGACAAGCTTAATGCGCAGTCTATGCAAATGTGGCGTGAGCGTTGGATTAATTATATTAAAGAAATGGCAGATATGGATTTTGTAGATTTGGCAAAGGGTTTAGAGATTTTGCTTGGCTTTAAAATAGATTGCACTTTATTTTGTCAATGGCAAGAAAAGGCACGTTTGGCGTTAAAATCTAATCCTTCTAAAGATATAAAAATTAAGCTAATGCGCGATTTAGAGACTGCTTTTAGGGCGCAGTTTGATAAGAAGGTGGAGATTCCTAAAAGTTCCGTGCAAAGCCCACCCTTAAAAGATTCACAAGTATCGCAAGAGCAACCTTTGACTTTTAAAGATATTGCGTCCTTACCTATTGATGCGGTAACAACTTTAATGAGTAAGCATGGAATAGAAGAAGTGCTAGATTTTGCAGAGTTGGAATATCAAAAAAATCAAAAAAATTATGCAGTGATTGTTTTTGGAATTGCAGCGTATGATAAAATTAAAGAGCAGTTTGGATTAGAAGCCGCAAAACGCGTATTATCAACGCTTGGTAGATTGCTTAAACAGCATAGCAATACAAGTGATTTAATTGCATATTATGGAGAGGAAGAGTTTTTGGCGTGCTTGTTGGAACGTGATAAAAATGCAGCAATTGCATTTATTAGAGAGCTTGATGCGATCGTGCGTGGTAGTAAATTTATGTTCCAGCAAACGCGCATTGATATCTCTTTAAGTGCGCAAGCTTCACATCGTGTAGAGGCAAAAGATTTAGAATCTATGTTAAAAATGAGTTTGGAGGAATTTATCAAAAATAAGGATTCGCAAGGAATCATTCAATGCGAGATTTAGAAGTGTTTTTAGAATCTAAAGGTGCAGAATATGCTTCCTTTGACCCTACACGCGCCCCTAAACTTCTTGCAAAATTAGGGCTTAAATTTAGCAAAAATCAAAGCATTATTCAAATTATTGGCACAAATGGCAAAGGAAGCACAGGAAGATTTCTAGCCTTAATGCTAAAGACGCTTGGGGTTAAGGTTGGACATTTTACTTCCCCGCATTTATTGCATTTAAGGGAAAGATTTTGGATCAATGGCGCAAATATCAGTGATTCTGCGCTCAATGCTGCTTTTTTAGAATTAAATAGCAAAGTTTTAAAAGAAGCAAGCTATTTTGAAGTGCTAACATTTTTAACTTTTAGAGTATTTAAGGATTGCGAGGTAGTGATTTTAGAAGCAGGGCTTGGTGGAGAATACGATTCTACAACCACTTGCATTAAAGCCGATATAACACTTTTTACAAGTATTGGAATAGATCATCAAGAGTATTTAGGGAATACTTTAGAAAGAATTGCCACTACTAAAATAAATGCAATAGCAAAACATGCAATTTTAGGATTGCAGAGTGATGATTGTGTGGAGTATATCGCAAAAGGAATCGCAAAAACAAAGGGCGCATATTTGGAAATTTTAAGGGAGATTCCACAAGAAATTCAAAACTATATTGCGCAAAATTATGCCAGTTACCAAGGCAAAAACTTAAGCTTAGCGTGGGCAGGGTTATTAATGTTAAACAAGATACGCGCCTTACCTAACTTCGCACTATTGGGTGTGGATTTGGATTCTGCTTTAAGCACGTTATTGAGTAATTTACCAAAATTAGATTTACAAGGACGTATGCAAAAACTTGCACACAATATTTATTTAGATGTTGCACATAATGTTGATGGCGCAAAAGCTTTAATGGAATCTTTAAAAATAATAAATTTTATAAAAGATAAATACATTTTAATCTATAATTCCTACTTTGATAAGAATCCTAAGGCGATTTTAACGATTTTAAAACCTATTGTTGCACAAGTTCAGATTTTGCCTTTGCAAAATAAGAGGGTAATTGCAAAATCCATTTTGGAGAATATTTTGCAAGAATTAGATATTGCATATTGCGATTTTAGCGGGATTAGAGAGGATAGGCAGTATTTGGTATGTGGTTCGTTTAGTGTGGTTGGTAAGTTTTTAGAGTTGTATAAAAATGGAATAGAAAATGAAAAATAGATTTGTCGTAACAATCACGGATATTAACGGCTCTAAGCAATATAATGTCCATCAATATATGAAGCAAATCGTTTTGTATGTGATTTTGCTTATGGTTGTGATATTTTTCTTTAGTTTCATCTCTATACAACTTCTCTTAAAAGAAGTGGAACAAATTGAAGTTAAACGCGATTTAATGCAGCAAGAATATTTAAAAATCAATAAAAAAAATGAGAAGCTACAAGCACTCATTAATGAAAAAACGGAAGAATTGGTAAAAGTTTCCGATAGAATTGAGGATTTAGAAGGGATTGTTGGCCTAAGTGATAGAGTGGTGGAATCGCAAGATTTAAGTTTGATGGAACGCGTAGATTTGGCAAGTATTACAGGAGCGCAAAAGGCACTTGTAATGCAGCTTATTCCTAATGGGGCGCCGCTACGTGGCAATTATCGTGTAACTTCTGAATGGGGGACGCGTGTTAATCCCGTATTGCTTAGAACGCAGTCGCACACAGGAATAGACTTTGGTGTGCCATCTGGGACACCTATATATGCTCCTGCAGATGGTGTAGCGTATTTTACAAATAGTGGTTATAATGGCGGTTATGGAATTATGGTAAAGTTAGAGCATTCTTTTGGATTTGCCACATTCTATGCGCATTTGAGTAGAATCGTCGTACAAAAAGGGGAGTTTGTGCGGCGAGGGCAGCTCATTGCGTATTCTGGAAATAGTGGGAGAAGCACAGGTCCGCATTTACACTATGAAGTTCGGCATTTAAGTCAAGATTTAAATCCGCGCGCATTTGTGGAATGGACGATGCGGGATTATACTAAAATTTTCGAAAAGGAGAAAAACATACGATGGCAATCTTTGCTAACAATGATAAATCAGTTAATGGAAATTCGGGAAACACCAGCATTATCTCACAAGGCACGCGAATAAAGGGAGATGTGTATAGTGAATGTAATTTGCATATTGATGGTGATTTAGAGGGCAATATTATCGCTAAGACAAATGTCGCTATTGGCAAAAGTGGAAATGTTAATGGCAGTATTGATGCAGACCATTTAGTAATTAGTGGAAAACTTATGGGAAATTGTACTTGTAATATCGTAGAGATTCTACCACAAGGCAAGATTGATGGTGGTATTATGGCAAAAGAGCTTGTCATTGAGAAAGGTGGAGAATTTATCGGACAAAGTGTTGTGCATAAAAATAATGAATATGAAATTAAAAAGACAAATGTGCAAGCCCCGAAATCTATTTCTCTAAAAGAGGAAGGCGTTGCTACAAAGTAGTGTTTATGCTTTTTTAAAGGCGCATAAAAGCGTATTTAAGACACGCTTTAAGCGTGGGCTTGTGCTATTAAGCGATAATTATAAAAATGCTATTGCGTGCAGTGATGTGGCTAAGTTTTTGGGTTTTGAAACCTTTATTTTGCCAGATTTTCGTGCAATTTTTGGCGATGATTTAAGAAGTTATCAAGAGGAATTGCGTGCAATTTTTACAACCCTAAAGAGTTTTTATGCGAGTGAGGGTAATAAAATTTTGTGCGCTCCCGTTTCTACGCTACTGCATTCTATGCCTAATGCGCAATCCTTACAAGAAAAATTGCTAAAAGTTGGGGATTCCATAGAATTCAAGAACTTTAAAGAGGATTTACTGCACTTTGGCTATGAATTTGTTGATTTAGTGGAGCTTAGCGGGGAAGTTTCTATTCGTGGTGATATTATTGATATTTTTACACCCAATAGTGTTGAGCCTTATCGTATTGCATTGTTTGATAATGAAATTGAAAGCATTAGAAGGTTTGATTTGCAAAGTCAATTGTGTGCTAAAGAGGAGTTGGAATCCCTAGAAATTTCACCTGCATTTTTAGCACTCAATGCAGAATCCTATACGCTTTTAGAACAATCTATTGCAAACTTAATATCAGGTAATAATTTTTTAGATACAAGCGGAAATAGCGGTATTATGGGCTTTGGATTTTGGTGTTTAGATGAAATTAACATTGGACAAGATTTACTAAATGCATATCCTTTTTTTACACTTCCTTTTACAAAAGATTTTGTAAAAGAGATTCTAGGCTTTAATGAGTACAACCAACAAAAGCTCCAAAGAATCTTAGAAAGCGAAGAAGTGCCACAAACTTTAGAATATCAAGATTTTTCTTACAATTTTAATACACTAAAAGATTTTTTGGAATTTCATAAAACAAAGTCCATTACAATTCTTGCTAGAACAGAGGCACAAGTGCGTCAAGCTGGTATTGCGCTTAGCGATTCTGCTTATGAAATTCAATTGGGTTTGGATATTGCATTAAATATTTTAGGCAAAGAGAGCGTAATTCTTTCTTTAAATACGCCACAAAAGGCGCAAAAACACGCTAAAGCTAAGATTTTATTAGATGAACTCAATGTTGGGGATTATGTGGTGCATTGTGATTATGGAATCGCGATTTTTAGCGGGATTACGCAGGCAAATATTTTTGGTGCGACACGCGATTTTATTCTACTAAGATATTTGGGTGATGATAAATTACTGCTTCCTGTGGAAAATTTAGATAGAATTGATCGCTATATTGCCGATAGTGGTGGGATTCCGATATTAGATCGTTTAGGCAAAGGCTCTTTTGCAAAACTTAAAGAAAAGGTTAAAGAAAAGCTTTTTGTGCTTGCAAATGCCATCATTGCGCTTGCTGCAAAGCGTGAGTTAATGGATGGAATCGCGTTAGACACACAAAAAGAGGAAATTTTAATTTTTCAGCACCAAAGTGGCTTTGACTACACACAAGATCAAATAGAAGCGGTTGAGGAGATTTTTAGGGATTTAAGTAATGGGCGCGTAATGGATCGCCTTTTGAGTGGAGATGTGGGGTTTGGTAAAACGGAAGTTGCGATGAATGCGATGTTTGTAGCATTCTTGAGCGGCTATCAATCCGCAATGATCGCACCAACAACCTTGCTAACCTACCAGCACTTCAACACATTAAAAGAGCGTTTTGCTCCTTTTGGGTTGCGTTTAGCAAGGTTAGACCGCTATGTTAGAGCAAAAGAAAAAAAGCAGATTTTGGAGGATTTGAAACAGGGTAATTTAGATGCAGTTGTCGGCACACACGCGTTACTGAATGCAGATTTTAAGAATCTTGCTTTAATGGTTGTAGATGAGGAACATAAATTTGGCGTAAAACAAAAAGAAAAAATTAAGGATTTGAGCCAGAATATCCATTTGCTTTCAATGTCGGCTACTCCGATTCCACGCACATTGAATATGGCACTTTCGCAAATTAAAGGTTTAAGCGAGTTGAAAACCCCTCCAAGTGAGCGTCAAGCAACAAGAACATTTGTTAAAAGTTATGATGCCACGCTTTTAAAGGAAGTAGTAATGCGTGAAATGCGTCGTGGAGGACAGGTATTTTATATCCATAATAACATCGCAACGATTGTGCAGAAAAAAGATGAAATTCTAAAAATTATACCTAAACTTAGAATTGCAATCTTGCATTCTAGGATTCCAGCGCAAGATACAGAGGATATTGTGCTAGAATTTGCTAAAGGTGGGTATGATATGCTGCTTTGCACAAGTATTGTGGAATCGGGGATTCATTTGCCCAATGCCAATACGATTCTAGTGGATCGCTCTGATTGTTTTGGAATTGCAGATTTGCACCAGTTACGTGGGCGCGTTGGACGTGGAAATAAAGAGGGCTTTTGTTATTTATTTGTAGAGGATTTTGCGCATATTACCGAAGATGCTAAAAAGCGACTTCTAGCATTAGAACGCAATTCTTTTTTGGGTAGTGGTGGTGCGCTTGCTTATCACGATTTAGAAATTAGAGGCGGGGGAAATTTGCTTGGTGAGGCGCAAAGTGGGCATATTAAAAATATTGGTTACTCTTTGTATTTGCGAATGCTTGAGGAGGCGATTTTCACGCTTAGTGGAAATGTAGAGCAAAAGGCAGCGCAAGTGGATATTAAGTTAAGTATTACGGCATTTTTAAATCCTGAATTAATAGAATCAGAGCGATTGCGTTTGGAGATTTATCGTAGGCTTTCAAAATGCGAGGATGAAAAGGCTGTGTTTGCGCTAGAAGCAGAGATTGAAGAAAGATTTGGGAGATTAGATATTTACACGAGGCAATTTTTGGATTTAATCCGTATTAAGATTATTGCGCGTAATTGTGGAATCGCAAATGTTATGAATTTCCAACAGAGTATTACCTTTAGCAATTTGCAAGGCGGAAAAGTTAATATTAAGGCAGATAGTAAAGATGAGGACGATATTTTAAGGGCAGTATTTGCGTATTTAAAGGAAAAAAAATAGTGCGATTTGGATTTCTAGGAGATATTATTGGCAGAGTTGGTAGAGAGCAGGTAGGACGCTACCTTAAAGAAGCAAAAGAGACATACGCACTTGATGTAGTTGTGGCAAATGGAGAAAATGCAAGTCACGGATTTGGGCTTGGTGCGAGCAGCATTGAGGAGTTAAAAGGCTATGGTGTGGATATTTTTACAGGAGGGAATCACACTTGGGATAAAAAGGATATTGTAGGGTTTTTGGAACTGGAAAATTCTTATGTATTGCGCCCACATAATTATCCCGCAAGTTTGCCCGGAAGCGGTATTTATCGGGGCAAGATTAAAGATGAATCTTTTGTTGTTTTAAATTTAATGGGGCATTTTGGTATGCCACAATGCGATAATGCCTTTATTTATGCAAATACAATGCTAGATATGCTGCAAAAAGAGGGTATCAAGACAATCATTTTAGATTTTCACGCCGAAGCTACAAGCGAAAAACGTGCAATGTTTATGATGTTAAAGGGTAGAATCTCGGCAATTTTTGGCACGCATACGCACGTAGGAACAGATGATTTGGAAATTTTTGAGGGGACATTTGGCGTGAGTGATGTGGGAATGATCGGCGCAAGAGAGAGCGTAATAGGGATGGAGGCAAAAGAACCTATTGAGAGATTTTTGACAGGAATCCCAAACCGACTAAGTGTGCCACAAAAAAGTGGAATTCCAAGTATTTTTCAAATGATTGTCTGTGAAATAAAGGGTGGAAAATGCATAAAAGGCTTTAAATTAAAAGCTATTGATAATGGAAAGCTAGAACAAACATTAATCGCAAGATAGGAGGAATTATTATGCGTCAATGTATTGATATTTTGAAAGCAAATAGTGCATTAAAAATCATCACAGAGCCTTTAGATGTAGAGTTAGAGATTCCACATTTAGCATATTTAGAAGTCAAAAGCAAAGATTCCAAGGCGTTATTATTTACAAATCCTGTGGATAGAAAAAATGGAATCACATATGATATTCCTGTGTTGATGAATGTGTTTGGAAGCTTTAAAAATGTGAAATTATTAGTTGGCGATGTAGAAAGGCAAGCAAGTGCGATTGCAGAACTTATTAAATTAAAACCGCCTAGGAGTTTTAGAGATTTGGCAAGACTTTTACCAAAGCTTAATGATTTGCGTTTTTTAACCCCAAAGGTATTAAAGCAAAAGGGTTTATGTCAAGAAGTCATTAGGCAAGGTGCAGAAGTGGATTTGGGTGCGATTCCTGTGCTTAAGACTTGGGAAGAAGATGGTGGGAGATTTATCACAATGGGGCAATGCTATACGCAAAGTCTTGATGGCAGTGTGCGGAATCTTGGAATGTATCGCCTGCAAGTGTTTGATAAGAATCACTTAGGAATGCACTGGCAAATCCATAAAGATAGCGTGCATTTGTTTGATGAATATCGCAAAGCAGGGGAGAAAATGCCTGTTAGTATTGCCATTGGTGGAGATGCACTCTATACTTGGTGTGCAACTGCACCTTTACCTTATGGGTTATTTGAGTTAATGCTGTATGGATTTATCCGCAAAAGTCGTGCTAGAATGGTGCGCTGCATTACAAATAATCTTTGTGTGCCATACGATGCGGATTTTGTCATTGAGGGCTTTGTAAATCCTGATACAATGCGTGATGAAGGGAGATTTGGCGACCATACGGGGTTTTATACACCTATTGCACCTTATCCCGTGCTAGAGGTAAAAGCCATCACTTCTAAGCGTAATCCCGTGTATCTTGCAACTGTGGTTGGGAAGCCGCCTTTGGAGGATAAATATTTAGGTTATCCAACAGAACGTTTATTTTTGCCGCTTTTGCAGACAACAACGCCAGATTTAGTGGATTATTATATGCCGGAAAATGGTGTATTTCATAATCTCATTTTAGCAAAAATTAACGCGCGTTTTCCTAATATTGCAAAGCAGAGTATGCACGCATTTTGGGGAGTTGGGCAAATGAGTTTTGTGAAGCACGCGATTTTTGTAGATGCAAATGCGCCAAGTTTGCAAAGTGCTGCGATTGTGCCTTATATTTTGAATCGTTTCAGTGTGGAGGATTGCCTCATTAGTGATGGTGTGTGTGATGCGCTAGACCACGCTTCACCAAACTTTGCACAAGGTGGAAAGCTTGGTATTGATTGCACGCAAGAGATTCCACAATCAAAAGGGTTGGAGATTTTATCTGATGAGGCATTGCAAGATATATTGCAAAATGTGCTTGAAAGCAGTGGGGAGGTGGCGCATATAAGGCAAATTTATACAGACACCAACAATCCGATTGTGCTTGTAGCCTTTGATAAGCAGCAAAGTTTGCAAAAAGTATTTTTAGAAATGGAATCGCAAAGGTTGCAATCGCAAACAAAAAATGCAGAATCCCAAAATACTTGTGCGATTTTGCAAAAAAGCGCGCGCATTATCGTGATTGTTGATGCGCTAAAGAATGATTTAGAAAATCTTTATATGTTGCTGTGGCGCGTGGTAAATAATATTGATGCAAAACGTGATGTGAAAATTGTTAATTCTATGGTGTTTATTGATGCAACCGATAAAGATGCGCGTGATGGGTATCTGCGTGAATGGCCTAGGGAGACAGACTGCACTTTAGCGGTGTTGGAGCATTTGGAGAGTTTAGGGCTTTTGAAGGACTATGGAGATTTAGCAGAATTTTACAAGCGATTCCATATTGATAAGTCATACTGCTAGATACTCAAGCTTTGTCATTGTGAGAAATCCATAGCTTTTCTTAAAAAGCTATGGATTGATCAATAAAGGTTAAATGATAAATTGTTATGATTTTGCTAGATTTTGGTAGCGTCCTCATTCTCTGCATTTGCTTCCTTGTTTTTATCATTTAAAAGATTGTTTAGATTTTCCATTTGCCTTTGCAAAAGCTCTTTTGTTTTGTCAGATTCTATGATTTTTCCTAGCGCGTCTGCACCGTCTTGCAGGATTTGTGTTTGTTTATCTATGAATTCCTGCGCCTTGCCGCTCTCCATAAATTCGTTTAATTCCTTTACTTTGGATTCCATAGTGTCTTTTAAGCCAGAATCCTCTAGCGCATTTTGAAAAGTCTGATTCGCCTTTTCCTCAAGCTCTTTTGCGCTTTTTTCATCGCAACCATTCAATAAAAGCACAGAGGCAAAAGCTAGGGTGAGGATTTTGAAGCTTTTAATATTTTTCATTCCATAAACCTTTAATCGAAAATATTTTTTCTGATATAATCTTATCAAAATTTGTTGATTTTTAAGGGCTATGGATATGCAAAATGATAAAATTTTTTTAGTTGCGGAGCTTTCTGCAAATCATAATCAAGATAAAAATTTAGCTTTAAAGACGATTAAAGCGGCGAAAGATTCCGGTGCGGACGCAATTAAGTTGCAAACTTATACACCAGATTGTATGAGTATAGATTGCGATTTGGAGGATTTTAGGATTAAGGGGACATTATGGAATGGGAAGAATTTTTACGCGCTTTATCAAGAGGCGATGACGCCTTGGGAGTGGCATAAGGAACTTTTTGATTATGCGCATAGTCTTGGGCTTGTATGCTTTTCTACCCCCTTTAGCAAGGAGGGTGTGGATTTTTTGGAGAGTTTAGGGAATCCTATTTATAAGGTAGCGTCTTTTGAGATTGTGGATTTGGAGCTAATCTCCTATATGGCGCGTTTGGGTAAGCCGATGATTCTATCAAAGGGAATCGCAACCAAAGAGGAGATTGCTGAAGCTATTGAGGCATGCAAACAAGTGGGCAATACAGATATTACGCTTTTGCAATGCACAAGCTCTTATCCCGCGCCGCTTAATAGCGCGAATCTTAGTCTGATTCCAAAGTTAAAGCAGGATTTTGGAGTGGAAGTTGGGCTA
Organism: Helicobacter sp.; assembly: GCA_022766795.1. GTDB lineage: Bacteria > Campylobacterota > Campylobacteria > Campylobacterales > Helicobacteraceae > Helicobacter_D. The sequence continues at coordinate 1,254 of JALEPE010000031.1, read as the reverse complement.
TCGGATCATACTTTAGGAATTACCGCACCGATTGCTGCTGCAACGCTTGGCGCAAAAGTGATTGAAAAACATTTTATACTAAGTCGCGAACTCGGTGGCGTGGATAGTGCCTTTAGTCTTGAGCCTAGCGAGTTTGCACAGATGGCAAAGGCGGTGCGCGAGGTAGAGGAGCTGCTTGGGATTCCAACTTATGCGCTAAGTCAAAAATCCAAAGAAGGCAGGGCGTTTATGCGATCCTTGTATGTGGTGGAAAACATTAAAAAAGGCGAGAGGATAACCGAAAAATCTGTGCGTTCTATCCGCCCCGGATTTGGAATCGCACCAAAATATTTAAAGCAAGTCATAGGTAAGTGTGCAAGTCGTGATTTGTATCGGGGCAAAGCATTGGAGTTTGGGGATTTTAGCGGTCTTTAAGAATCACTTGGGCTGGATAATTTTCCCCCCCCCCCCCCTTTTTTTTTTCTGCTATAATTCCACATTAAAATTCAAAGGAATCCCTAATGTATTGTACTTCCAACACAATGTTTAATCCCCATTCAGCTAAAGACAAGAATACAAAACCATTTAGCCTATAAACTAGGTTTAGCTTTAATAGAATACGATAAACAAAGAAAAGGAATTTCAAAAGAGAACTTTAACACTAAAGAATCTTTAAACCATACAATTAACTCCCATTCCTCTTTAAATCCCAAAGAAAATCTAAAACATTCTATTCCTGTGCGGGGGTTGGGGATTCTCTCTTAATTTATTTCCTCTTTTTATATAAAACACCCTTTAATCTTTTTGCTTATCTCTCTTTCTTTCTCTTTAAGTTTAAATATTTCTCTCTCTTTAATAATCCAAAAGCTTAAAATCAATTCCCAACAATCTTTACTTAAGAATCAAGGATTCTCAAATGGGTAGAGGTTCTAAAATTTATCACAGATTTGGTTTGAAATGGGCTTTAGCTTATAGATGCAAAAAACTAAAAGAAAGATTAAGAACAATACTCCCTTATGATTACAGAAAACTTTAATGTTTTTTAGGATTTTAAAACTAAAAAATGCTAATAAATTTAAAATTTATAAAATTCTAATACAATGCCATTGCATAATAGACAAGCAAAAACATTTAGAATTTATTGCTGAACATTATGAGGAGATAAACTCTTGGTTTAACTCCAAAGAGTTTAAAGAAAAATATATTAATACCAATCACCCTTATCCTCCTTTATTAAATCCAGAGCGATTGAATGCAAAAGTAGAATCTTGCAAG
>JALEPE010000003.1 GCA_022766795.1 Helicobacter sp. | reverse complement strand
TGTCGTGGATATGGCAATGGGTGGCAGCACGAATACAATCTTGCATATGCTCGCAATCGCCAAAGAAGCGGAGGTGGATTTTAACCTAGATTCTATCAATGCGATTGCTTCGCAAGTGGCACATATTGCTAAAATCGCCCCGGCGCTCGGCACGATTCATATGGAGGACATTAACCGCGCGGGAGGCGTGAGTGCGGTGATGAACGAAATTTCTAAAAGAAATTCGTCTCTTGCGCAATCTTTAAATGAGTGCGGCGATTCGGCTCGGTCATTTGCGTCTAGCAAACTCGCTTCGCCTCATCTTGCGCAACATTCAAATCTTACGCAAGATACTAGAATTTCAGAATCAACTGATAGCATTTTGTATCTTGACGCGCTCACGATTACAGGTGAGACTTTGGGAGAACGCATTGCAAACGCACAGATTGTAGATTCCAATATTATTCGCCATAATGAAAATGCTTACTCACAAGTGGGTGGGCTAAAGATTCTTTATGGCAATCTAGCACATGAGGGCGCAGTGCTAAAAGTCGCCGCAGTGGCGGAATCTATGAAAGAATTTGAGGGAAGTGCGGTGTGCTTTAACTCCCAAGAGGAAGCAATTAAAGGCATAGCCGGAGGCAAGGTGAAGGCAGGAAATGTCGTAGTAATCCGCTATGAGGGACCCAAAGGGGGACCGGGAATGCAAGAAATGCTAACCCCCACAAGCCTCATTATGGGAATGGGCTTAGGAGAATCAGTCGCGCTCATTACGGACGGACGCTTTAGCGGGGCAACACGCGGGGGTTGTATCGGGCATATTAGCCCCGAAGCGGCAGAGGGGGGCTTGATTGCACTCATTGAGGACGGAGATAGAATCGCAATTTCTGTTTCAAAAGGCACATTGGAATTGCTCGTGGATTCCGCTATTTTAGAATCTCGCCGCGCACAATGGAAACCCATCAAAAAGGAAATTAAAAGCAAATGGTTGAAGCGATACTCTCTGCTTGTTAGCAACGCGGCAAATGGTGCAACTCTTAAGACGGAGCTGTGAGATTTTAAGTGGTTGCAAGGACGATAAGACGCAGTAATTTATAATATTGCACAGAGCGTGCTAGGGGTTGGGGGTTTAAGGCGTTGGGGGACGCTTCGCAAGTAGAACCCCTTGCCCCCTTAGAAAAAGTTAGAAAAAAGAAAAGTTTAGATTTTTTTTGAGTTTATTTAACGATTCCATTGTTAGCATTTTTGGTTGCTTAGATTATGGATTGCTTCATTTCGCTACACTGCATTTGCAATGACTGATACGCCATTAGTGCATTTAATCCATTGTTTAAAATGGAATCGCACAAACAAAAAGTTGATTAATTTTTTCCTAAAATTTTAAGCATTATAATCGTTTTTTAAAATGAGAAAATTTAGGATTTTCTATGCAAAAAGTTACAACTTATCAAGGTTTTGCAAAGACGAAACTCATCGTTATTTTAGCCTTTATGTCTAGTCTTGCTCCTTTGACTACGGATATGTATTTACCAGCACTTGGGGAGGTGCAGAAAAGCTTTGCAACCACGCCCTTTTATACGCAACTCTCTCTTGCCGTCTTTTTCATCGCTTTTGCGTTTGGGCAGTTAATTTATGGACCTTTGAGTGATGTTTATGGACGCAAAAAACCTCTTTATGTTGGAGTTACACTTTTTGTTGTCGCAAGTATCGCGTGTATTAGTTTTGATTCCGTGGATAGTTTTATTATCTTTCGCTTCTTGCAAGCATTAGGTGGCTGTGCGGGAGTGGTGATTGCGCGTGCAATTATCAATGATAATTTTGAGCTTAAAGAAGCCGCGAGTGCCTTTGCGTTAATGATGGTTGTTTCTAGTTTAGCACCGATGCTAGCCCCTGTATTTGGGGGATTTTTGCTAGATTATTTTCTATGGCAAAGCATTTTTGTAACGCTTTTTGCGCTTGGGATTCTGCTTTTAATTTTTATCATCTTTGGGGTTAAAGAGCAAAAATCCGCACAGAGTGTGAAACTAAACTTTAAAGCCATTATGCTAAATTATTTTCATATCTTGCAAGACCGCAGATTCCGCATTTATGTCCTATCTTTTAGCTTTGTTATGGCAACGATTTTTGCCTATATTACAGGCTCATCGTTTATTTTCCGAGAATATTTTAATTTAAGTGAAAAAGCCTATGGAATCCTATTTGGCGTGAATGCTCTTAGTTTTATGATTTTTGCCAATATTAATGCGAGAATTGTGCGCAAATATTCGCCTTATGCGGTGTTGCCTTATGCGTTTGTTGTGATGCTTGGTATTGCTTTGGCATTGATTGTAGTGGGTTGGTTGGACTTGGGATTCTTGCCTTTTGAGATTCTTTTATTTTTAATGCTTGGAATGAATGGTTTTATCGCGCCCAATACGACAACTTTGGCAATGGCGCGTTTTAAGCAAATGTCTGGGAGTGCTTCAGCGGTTTTGGGAATGGTGCAATTTGTGTTTGCGGGGGCGATTTCCTTTATTGTGGGGGCTTTAGAGGCAAACACGCCTTTTCCTTTGGCGTTGATTATTGCGTGTTGTTTGCTTTTGGCTTGTGGAATCTACTTTTCACTCAATGCTAGAGAAGTGCGCAGATATAAACGCAAGATTTTTGGGTGTTAATTCTCCCTAAGAGCGTTTAGATTTGCAAGCGTGAGCATACGCTTGCAACTTGCCCAACCTTGCACAAACTTTTATATAATTGCGCGTTTCGATTCCGCAAATAAAATTAAACAAAAGTCATTTTGATGTTATTTTAGGATAATTTTCCCTTTCTTTGTTTCGATTCTGCCTTGCGCCTTTAACTCTCTTATTGTGCGTGATAAGGATTCTGGACTCGTATTGAGAGAGCGAGCAATTTCACGTTGCGTAAGAGTGCCTAGGTTTTTTACATTGTCGCGTAAAAAAGACATTAACTTGTCTTTTAAGCTTAGATGTGATTCTGCAATTAATGCTTCTAGGATTCTGATTTTTTGACACAGCGAGGCAATGAGCTGTTGGCAAAAATCAGGGTTTTTTTTGTATTGCTTTTGAATAGTTTCAAGACTAATCTCCAATACTTCGCAATCTTGGGAACAAATCGCGCTTGCAGGAAAAGGCTGTTTTAGAAGGCTTGGCATTTCCGCTATAAAATTTGGAGCACTGATGTAATGCAGTGTTTTTTCTCTTGGGGCTGTGTTTTCAATGAGTTTAGTCGTTTTGTAGATTCTAACTTTTCCACTTAGAAGAACAAAAAGTTTTTTGGGATTCTCTCCTTCAAAAAATAAAATCTCATCTTTGTTGAAAAACCTCTTATAGCCTATACTATAAAGTAGTTTAAAATAATCTTCCATTGCATACTCCTTATGGAATTATTTTAGCCAAAACCTTAACTATTATCAACTTTTTAGCATAATAGTTTAGGTAATATTACAAAATTTTTACGCAAAGGTTACAAAATGGAATCTCTTTATCCCTATTTTTTAATTGTGCATTTAATGTGCGCGATAATTTTTTTGGGCTATATTTTTTGCGATGTAATATTGTTAAGTCCAGTGCGCAAAAAATTAGGTGATGAAATTGCCGATAAAGTTTCAAGTGTTATCAGCACAAGAAGTAAGTTTATGCCGTTGTGTTTTTTGCTTTTACTTTTAAGTGGTGGAGCAATGTTGTCGCAATATATCAATTTTGAAGCTGGGTTTTTTAGGACACAAACGCAGCAATTTTTAGTCATTAAGACAATTCTAGCATTGGTGATTGGTGTAATGATTGTAATATCTCTAACATTCTTTTATATTCTTAAAAAACCAAGCCCATTTAGAAAAAATATACACCATATTGTGCTTGGAATTGGAATCTTGATTGTTTTGTTAGCAAAATTAGCTTTTTATTAAGGAGAGAAAATGCAAAAGTATGATGTAATTTGCAAAGAGGGCATTGATTGTTTAATGGATATTTTTTACGCAAAGATTCGTGTCGATAAAAGCGGAGTTGGGGATATTTTCAATAATGCGGTGGGTACAAGCGATGAAGAGTGGAATCTCCATAAGCGCAAAATTGCTAATTTCTGGCAAGGAATGTTGCTTGGAGAGGGCGATTATGCTGGCGCACCTTTAAAAGCGCATTTGGACCTACCACCCTTTCCTAGAGAGTATTTTAAGATTTGGTTAGATTTGTTTGATGAGAGTTTAAAGCAAGTGTTTAATGATTCGGTTGCTAGCGAGATTCTGCAACGTGCGCAAATGATAGCGCAGCGATTCCAATTTGTGCTTTATGAAAATAAGCATTAAAGGCGCGGAATCCAAAAAGGAATATTATTTTGTTCTTGCACTACGCTCGTTACACTTCCGTGTCCGGGCAAAACAAGCATATTTTCTTGCAAGGTTAAAAACTTCTCTAAACTTGCTTTCATTGCTTGATGTGAGGAGTAGGGAAAATCACTGCGTCCAATGGAGCGGTTAAAAATAAAATCTCCACTAAACATTACTTGATGACCTTTGGATAAGGATTCTAAGTTCTCTTGCGATTCTATGTTTTTGGCATCTTTGTGTCGGAGGATAATGACGCTACAACCGGGCGTATGTCCGGGATAACAAATGAAAGCGATTGCAAAATCCCCATAGAAAAAATGATTTTTACGCCCTAAATTGTTTATGGTAGAAGTTTTTTCGCAGATTGTATCGTTTGCTTTTGCACCGACTAAAAGCGTAGGAATGGAACTAGGCAATCCTGTGCTAAAGCAATCTTTCTCCAGCATAAAAGCATCTTCGTAGGGGCAGAGCAATGGGATTCCTGCAAAATGTTCTAATAATTCTGCATTGCTCCACACGTGGTCAAAATGTCCGTGTGTGTTTAAAATGGCAAGTGGAATCGCATTTGTATTCTTTAGAGTGTCAATTATCCAAGTGCTCGCGCCAATTCCCGGATCAACAATTAAGGCTTCTTTTTTGGTCTTATTGAAGACTAAATAGCAGTTTGTTTGATATTCTCCAAAGGGTTCGCACAATATATAGAAAAAATCATTATCAAAAACTCGCATAAAATTCCTTTTTATTTTTTAAAACTTTTTGGAAATCTTAACGCAAAATCGCTAAAATAATGCAAAAAGGTTAAATATGCAAACACATCAAACGTCGCAAAGATTTTATCCCACAAATCCAGATTTTAGGAATCCTTTTGGACGCGATAGAGATCGCATTATTCACAGCTCTTATTTTAGGCGGTTAGAATACAAAACACAAGTGTTTTTAAACCATAGTGGAGACTATTTTCGCACGCGTTTAACGCATTCTTTGGAGGTGAGCCAAATTGCGCGCACTTTAGCTACAAATCTAGGCTTAAATGCTGATTTAGCAGAGGCAATTGCATTGGCGCACGACTTAGGGCATACGCCATTTGGACACGCAGGAGGCGATGAGCTTGATAAGATTATGCGTAAATATGGATACAACAATGGATTTGAGCATAATTTTCAATCTTTCCGTGTGGTAACAAAGCTGGAGAAGCGTTATAAAGATTTTGAGGGGTTAAATCTTACTTTTGCGACATTGGAAGGAATCTTAAAACATTCTTATCCTTATGAAAAGCCTTTTTTGAATGCAAATCTTCAAGAAATTTTTAAGCCAGAATTTCACCCAAGTTTAGAGGCGATTCTTGTAGATTTGTCCGATGAAATCGCTTATATAAGCCACGATATTGATGATGGCATTAAATATGGCTTAATTGATTTTAATGCACTGCGCGATAGTGCGCTTGTCAATAAGGCGGTAGAATATGTGGAGCATAAAGAAAATATTACGCAAAAGGATTCTATTTTTAGACATCGCTTTACCTCACGCTTGATCACGATTCTTGTTTATGATATTTTAGAAAATAATGCTGTATCCAAACAAAAGAATCCACAATGCTTTAAGTATTATGCAACCGAACCTTTGCCGCTTGCACATACAAGAGAGGTGGAAAAAGAGATTAAGATATTAAAAAAGATTTTATTTCAATCTCTTTATCGCCACGAGGAAATCGCTAGAAAAATGTTTATGGGCAAACGTTGTGTGCGTAAGCTTTATGAATGCCTTAATGATGAGATTAACTTATTGCCAAAGGACTTGCAAGAGCGTATTCAAAATGGAGAAAAAACACATCGTGTGTGTGCGGATTATATTGCGTCAATGACGGATAGGTATGCAGTGTCTCTTTATCAAGAGCTTGGATTCTAATAGTGCAATGCGGGATTTGCAGCATTAAGAATGTTTGCGCTGGGTTGCAAGCGTTTCTTAATGCAAGCCATTTGAGGCTTCGTGAAGCGCACTTATTTTATTTTTGCATAACTCTTGCCTAAAAACACTCCAAGCAACCCCCAAACAAAAGAAATCGCAGCACCACTTAGCAACACACACAAGATTCCAATGTTTGCAAGTAGGCTTTCTACTTGAGCAGAGAGTGCGTCTCCTCCGCGATATACGACAGCATCAAGGAAGTTTTTGGCTTTGTATTTAGAATCCGCATCAAGTGGCACAAAGAGCATTTCGCGTCCGGGTTTTACGAGCGCATATTCGCCTACACGGCGGATACTCATTACCACAGCCAAAGGCAAAAATGCAGGGTGCGTGAAGCTAAGAACGATGAATCCTAGCGCAATGACAAAACCAAGAATACTTAAAAGGCTCGTGATTCCAAAAAATTTTGCAATTTTTGCAGTAAGGAATATTTGAATCAGCAATGCAGAAACTTGCACAATGAGGTCAATGTTTGCAAACGCTGCGATTCTTGCCTCTCGCGTGGGGAAAACTTCGCGGACAATCCTTGCTTGTTCCATATACAAAAAGGTAGAAACGCTTGTAAGCAAAAGAATAAAAGCGCAAAACAGCAACAAATATTTAGAAGCAATGATGAGCTTAAACCCCACAAAGGGATTGCTTGAACCAATGGTGTGTTCAAATCGCTCTAGCGATTCCGCATTTTCAAAATGCCGCAATTCACGCAAAATAAGATTCTTTAGCACGATTCCAATAAGAAGCAGAGCAACAGAGAGAAAGACGAGATTTGCCACACCAAGATTTGCCACCAAAACGCTTACGCTACTTGCCCCCGCAATGCTCCCAAGACTTGCCCCTGCGGAGATAATGCCAAAAAGCCTCGTGCTTGCCTCTTTGCTAAAAACATCAGCAAGTAAGCTCCAAGCAGAAGAGAAAGCAAAGATGTTAAAGACGCTAATCCACACATAAAACACTAGAGAAAGCCAAATAAATTCGGGTGTGTGTGGCGCAAAAACTTGCATTAACGCATAGAAAATGAGCAGATTGAGTGCAAAAAAGATAAAGACACAATCGGTATAGAATCTCCGCTTAATCCTGCCACTTAGCCACATTAGAAGCAAAGACGCAAGGATACAGGAAATAAAAGTTGCCAAAAAGAGCCATTTTAGCTCCTCTTGCCCTCCCTCTAGCCCCAAAGCATCGCGCATAGGACGCAAAATCGCATAAGAGCTAAAGAGCATAAAGATAAATCCACAAGAAAGAGCTAGAATCTTAAATTCCCCCTCTTTAAGGCTAAAAAGTTTATAGATGAGGGTTCGCATATCTGTCCTTATCAAATAGATTCTGTAATTATAAAGCCTGACACTTTGTGTTTGTCAAGGGGATTCTTGCAAGTCATACAAAATTAAAGAATATATAAGGTTTAGGGATTCTAAAGTAGTTTTTTATTATAATCACGCCTCGCATTATGCAAAAATAGTCTCTAAGTGAAATCCCGATATGTTTTTAAAACTTGCTAAATAAAATCAGAAAAAAGCCTTTGAAATCATAGAGAAAACCAAAGTTTTGGAGTGTTGGCAAAGCATTGGTGCAGAGATTAACCTCATTGGCTCACTCAAAATGGGCTTACTTTGCAAACATCTTGACATTGACTTCCATATCTACATGCCCACACTTGAAGTTGCACAAAGCTTTGACGCAATGGCAAAACTCGCAAACAATCCCAAAATTATCCACATAGAGTATCGTAATCTTTTAGAGGAAGAGGATCAGTGTTTGGAGTGGCACGCGCTCTACCAAGACGAGCAACTTTGGCAAATAGATATGATTCACATTGTGCAAGGAAGTAAATATGTGGGGCATTTTGGGAGGGTGGCGGAGCGTATTTTACAAATAATGAGTGAGGAGCAAAAAGAGCAGATTCTAATGCTTAAGTTTGAAACGCCCGATAACCTAAAAATCGCAGGAATAGAATACTACCAAGCTGTGCTACAAGAGGGCATTACAGACTTTAAAGAGTTTATGCAATGGCGTAAAAATCGCCCACAAGGTGCTATTAGTAGAGTGGATTCCTTAAGTTTGGGTTTTGTTTGAATCTTAAAAGAGCTGGGAATGGCTACCAAGCCTTATAAGTTTTAGCGTATTGTCGTCATAAATTTTATAAATCACAAGCGTATCGCCCCCTATGTGAAACTCTCTAAAGCCTAGCCAAGTGCCTTTAAGTGCGTGGTCGTTTGCCTCTTGGGGCAATGCCTTACCCTCGCAAAGCAGGGAGATATTTAACAAGCCTTGCAGGTTTGCTATTGTTTAACCCACGCTTTTGCAAAAGATTCAACATTCTCTAGTCTTGCTTGTTTTGGAGATTTCTATAAGTTATTCTAGGCTAAATTCCTCTCAATTTCATTATTTCTGCATTTTTTGTTGCCCTTATTGCTTGATTTTTCCTTAATAGATATGATAGCAAACATAAAACAAACACAATAAATGTTTAGATTGTAAGCAATACAGAATCAATGCTTCCAATAGGCAAAAATACTATAATTTTTAAAAACAAAAAAATGCACACATTATAAGGAATGAAAATCTTGCCCTTAAGCACACAAGATTTAGTTAAGATTTTAGAATCTAGTGCAAACTACAATGAGCTTTTGCCCAAATTCCAACAGCTCATTGATAATGACGAAATGTAGGGCAGTAAATGGTATCAAACCCATATCCAAGCTTTGATAAAGAATATAGGATCTTAAAATAATTTTCTACCTCAACCCCCCTTGACAAACACTAAGTGTTAGGCTTTATAATTATGCGATATTTTTTTAAGATTCTATCAATATAGGAGCAAAAATGAAAAGTTTAGTTGTATTTTTTAGCGCAAGTGGAATCGCAAAAGAAGCCGCAGATTTTATCACCCAAAAGCTCTATAAAGATGAGAATCAATGAACTACATTGGCTCTAAATTTAAACTCTCGCACTTTTTGCAAACAAGCATAGAATCCGCGTTGCAAAAAGCTCATACAAAGCCTTTAAAAGATTCTATCTTTTGCGACATGTTTGCTGGAACTGCAGTAGTTGGGAGGCTTTTTAAAGCACAAGTCAAGCAGATTATCAGCAACGATAAGGAATAGTATAGCTTTGTCTTGGCACAAAACTATATCGGCAATCATCAAAAATTAGCGCGCGTTAATGAGTTACTCCGCATTCTTAATGATACGATTCAAACACCACCACAAAAGGGCAAAATCTACACGCATTACGCGCTTGGTTCT
>JALEPE010000079.1 GCA_022766795.1 Helicobacter sp. | reverse complement strand
GCTCTATACCTATGGAGGCATTGAGCTAAAGTTTGATGGCTCACTGAAAGATCCGCTAATGTTGGCATTCTTTACAAGTATTGGCTTAAGTGCCGATTTCTCGTCTTTAAAAAAAGGCGGGAAACTCCTCATAGGATTCCTGTTTATTGTAACAGGGCTATTAATTCTGCAAAATATTATCGGCATTAGTGTCGCCACTCTGCTAGGTGTAGATCCAACAATTGGGCTTCTTGGAGGTTCCGTAACGATGAGTGGAGGACACGGCACGGGTGCTGCGTGGGCAGAGATTTTCAAAAAACCTCCCTATAACTTTAGTGCAGGCTTAGAAGTAGCAATGGCAAGTGCAACATTTGGACTCATTATGGGAGGAATCATCGGTGGTCCTGTAGCACATTATCTCATTAAAAAATACAATCTAACTCTACCCTCTAAAACAACACAAGAAAAAGAATTAAACAACTTTGAAAAGCCGGAGAAAGAGCGTTTAATCACAGCAAAATCCTTTATGGAATCCTTAGCTCTCATCGCCATTGCTCTATTCATCGGCACAGAAATTTCAAAACTCTTTCAAGGTGCTTCTTTCACATTGCCAACATTCGTTTGGTGCTTATTTGTTGGTGTAATTTTACGCAATACTTTACAAGCTACCAAGATTCACCAAGTGTTTGACCGCGAAGTCTCTGTGCTTGGCAATGTTAGTTTATCATTATTTCTTGCTTTTGCGTTAATGACGATTAATTTATGGCAGCTTGTCGCACTAGCATTGCCTATGCTTGTCATTCTCGTTTGTCAAGTTGCCGCAATGGTTATTTATGCGATTTTTGTTACCTTTAGATTCTGCGGGCGTGATTACGACGCGGCAGTCCTTGCAGCTGGACATTGTGGATTCGGGCTTGGAGCAACTCCAACAGCTATGGTCAATATGCAAACCATAACGCAGCATTATGGACCAAGCCACACCGCATTCATCATCGTGCCACTTGTTGGTGCATTTTTTATTGATATTATTAACGCCATTGTGATTAGCGGTGCGTTAAAATTACCAATCTTTGGAATGTAAATGGAATCCCTAAAACAATTAGGCTCACAACACACGCAATATATTTTTGATTATGATAACAGCCTGCTTGAAACATTTGACAATAAACATAGAGAACGTGATTATTTTGTCAAGTTTAATTGTCCTGAATTCACAAGCCTTTGCCCCATTACCAAACAACCCGACTTTGCCACGCTTTACATTAGCTATATCCCAAACATCAAAATGGTGGAATCCAAATCGCTAAAGTTATATCTCTTTAGCTTTCGCAATCACGGAGGATTCCACGAAGATTGTGTGAATATAATTTTACAAGACTTAGTTGCGCTTATGGAACCAAGATATTTAGAAGTATGGGGGAAATTCACACCGCGTGGCGGCATTAGCATAGACCCCTATGTGAATTATGGAATCCCGAACACAAAATACGCGCAAATGGCAGAATATCGCCTACTAAACCACGACTTATACCCAGAAACCATTACAAACCGCTAGATTCGGCTATTCGCAAAACTTCTATGCAGCCTTACTCTAGCCCATAATGTTGCTTGATAACTTCAATGTAGGGCTTCATATCAAATGCCTTAATATCTTTTTTGAGTTGATCAAAATAGCTTTCAAAGTTTTCTAAAGTCAGCAAATGCGTCTGTGCTTTGATTGCCTCTAAAAATAAATTATTCATACTCACTTCATAATGAATGGGATCTGTATAGTTTGCTATATCTTTTGTATAATCCAAATTGTCAAAGCCATAAACTCGCACATTGGGACAATTTTGCACTTCAGATAAAAAATATTTCACGGAATCCCTTATGACAACAAAACGTTCTTGTCCGTTTTTAGCATAATAATGGTATTTAGAATATGGTGGGACAATAATTTCAAATTGAATATTTGGAGAAGTTTTAATAAGTCTTAAAATGCTTCCTAGCGACTCTTTTGTGGATTCAAAATCTGCGATGGTTTTTTCATTATGCACAGGCAAAAACTCTTTCACTTCTAATTTATCTAGGATAAAGCTTGCCTCTCTATAATTTCTAGCTGTTTGTAGCCAGCTTTCAAATCCTCCTAATGCTTTTCTTTTGCTTGCGTCTAGCCAAAATGTTCTTGTGTCTAAATCTTTTTTCTTGTAACACACATTGCTAAAACCCACTATGCACTTAAAAAATCTAGGCTGAAAATATACAAATAGATCATTTAAAACACTCTCATCATAAAGACTTATGTATGGGATTCTACTAGTGGAATTGGTGATGGCATCAAAGGATATAATAATTTGCTTAATATTACTCTGATGTCTAAAGGCATATTTTAAAAATGTTTCCACCTCACTAAAGCCTAGCGATTCGGCAGTGGTATTAATAAACTTCCCATTCAATATTTGACTGGCAAGATTGGGCGATGTATTCATCAGCATTGAAGTACCTATGATAACAGAATCAAAATCAACATTATGCATCACGCTTGCATTAGAGATTCTTAAGTCTTTATCGTATCCATTGTTTTTAAAATAAGGCTTGTGCAAAAGCATTAGAGGATCGCGGATATAAGCCATCGCTCCATATAATCCTACAAACGCAATTGATACTAGCATAATCCTTAAAATAAATTTTTTATACTTATCCATTGATTGTTCCTAGAAATTAAAGTAAATAAATTCTGCATAGGGAATCGCAATAAGTTTAGACAATGCAAAATACAAGAGCAATATTACAACAAACACATTGAGCCAATTAGGCTGTAATCCCCGCATTCTCTCTAATCCATTTTTAAAGCTTAAAACTACAATACAAGCAAGAATAATCATAAAAAGTGTTTCATTGGTTCCATCAATTTGCGCAAAAGTGCTTTTAAGTCTTGAGTAGAATTTATAAGGCAAT
>JALEPE010000067.1 GCA_022766795.1 Helicobacter sp. | reverse complement strand
AATCTACAACACACTAAAATCAAAGGTTTTTAGCCTCTCATCCATTGGCAAAGGTTTAGCTAAAACTTGTGTGGCTCGGACATCGAGTGGAATCTGCCAAAACTCCCTAACCGCATTGAGTTTCACATTCACAAAGGAAGTCCTCTCTCCCCTAAGATTCCTATTAATTAGATTCTTGATATAATCGCTGCCATTATGGTTGAAATCCATAAATTTAAAATGTGATTTGTAGCGTTCTAGCAATTCTTGTCCGCTTCCCTCTCTAAAGAGATGATTTTCTAAAGACTTTCTTTCCTCTTTTTTAGTGGAAGTTACGCATTTTGCAGTATTAAGTAACGCGGCTTTTTGTGCTTCTTTTGGATTGGTTAGTTGTTGTAACATTTGGAATGTTTCAGAATTTTTATCAATATTTTTGGGACTTTGGGATTCTTGTTTTTCTTTCTCCTCTTTCTCCTCTTTTGCGCTAAATCCACTTTCGTGTTTTGTAAAAGGATGGTAGAAATATTTATATTCCTCTCCAGATTCATTATCCTTGCCTAAACTTTCCTCTATGGTTACAAAGTCATAAAAAGTTGTGCTTTTTAAATGATAAAAGGGTGATTTATGCGAAGCTATGAATTTTTCATAATGCGCCTTTAGCTTCTCTAAGGCTTTGTTTTCATCCGTTGCGCTCTCGCTCTCCCACCATTCTTTTAAGAAGGGTTCGCGTTCCTTTTCGTAGGCTACGAGTTTTTGCTCTAATTGTGGTTTGACTTTGTTGAACTCTTGCATTGCAAAACTGCTAGAATCTAATTCGTTTCCTAGTATTCCTGTGGGTGCTTTGACAACGATTTTATAAGCACTATCAGGAATGAAAGCACTAAAATGGTAGGTAAAATCCTGCGTATTTCTTGTGTAGGTTTTCAGTGTGCGAATCCATAGGTTAATACTACGCAAATACGCCCTTGCTCTATCCTCTAGCGTGCCGCTTTGTTGTGCCTTTTCAAAGTTAGCAAACTCGTCCTCAAATTGCCAAAGCCTCATTTCGCCTTTTTTACGCATTGGATTGAATAAATCAGGATTTATAAAGCTAAAGTCTGCCATTAAACCACGCTTGTAGTTTTTCATTTTATCCATAAAATCAATATCGCTAATCGCTTTTGCGTGAGGACGCAGTTTCTTATCCATTATGCGTTCAAAGAGTTCTTGTGTTCCCTCTCCATAGTAAGTAAATTCCGCTTCAATGAGTTTGGTAAATCCCTCGCTCGTCTTTTTTGCTTTTGTTTGTAGCTTTTTCTCCTCTATTTGCATTTGCGCTTTTGGGCTTAAGCCACCTTGGGCGCGATACTCTTTCGCGCCCGTTAGGTTTGTCATAAAGCCATCATTGCCCGCGCTCTCATAATGCCCACGATTCAAAATGTGTTCATCAATAACATCACTCTTAAACTCTCCTAACACTCCCTTTGCTCCAAAATAAGCAATGCTTGGGCTAAAGCTATTCATATCCCCCGCAGCTTGCGCCTTGTAAATGCTACCATTGGGGAATATTTCAAAGGTTGCATTGATTAAAAAATCGCTTAATTGCTCGCTTTTTTGTTTTTCATCCTCCATAGCATTTTGTGCTTTTTTTGCATTGACTTTATTTTGCCAAGTTTGAATATCAAAGGCTAAACGCGCCATTTTATAACCCGTGTATGCACCATATACTAGCATTGAAATAGAAATTGCATAGCTTGCTACATAGGCAATTCTGCCTAAAGTAGAGAGTGCATTAAAGGCAGAGAGGCTTGAAATACCTCCAGTAATATAAATCGTTGCCACTGAAAAGACTACTGAAAACCAAAACCGACCGCTCTCATACCATTTTCTCTCTGATTTTACGCGTTGGTCGGCGTAATTCCACGCCGCCACGTTCATCTGGTCATAGGTTAATCCTAAATCATATTGCGTATTAATAGATTGAAAATGCGCTAGCTTCTCTTGTCTATAACGCTCGCGCTTCTTGCGGCTTTTGCCTGTTAGTCCCATTTAGATTCTCCAGCTACAAGTTTTTTGCGTGCGGGGGTGGGTTAGCTTTTTGCTTTGTGCGGGTGGTGGGATACACTCGCTTAAATGCACCGCGCTTGCTAGTGCATCTATGCAGTCGTTTTTCCTATGCGGCTTCTCGGGATTAAAGGCACGCATTTGTGCCTTTAGTTTTTCTATCCCGCTTGCTGTGCTAAGATGGCGCAAATAACCCGTGTTCAAGTAGGGCTTTAGTGCGCTTATCTTTTGCATTTTAGTGATTTTTTTAATGGTGGGATAAGTTAAGCATTGGTTGCTTAGTAGTGCTTCACCTCTTGCTTTTAGAATTTGGTTTGTTTCTAGGATTTTCTTTTGTAGGATTCTATGGATTAGGATTCCTCCTCCTGTCCCCTCTATAAAACATTGCGCATTTCTATATTTAAGTAGCATTTCTACAATGCGCGCACAAACTCCCTCCTCATCCCATACACCACTTAAGCAGTCTTTCACGCAATAGCGCGCTAACTCCTTATGCAAATCCACACCCACCACG
>JALEPE010000028.1 GCA_022766795.1 Helicobacter sp. | reverse complement strand
TATCATCTTTTAAACACGATTGCCCTGTATGATGACTTTATCCCCAAGGGCAAGACAGGCTTAAGGGAGTATGAAAAGTCGGCTTGGTGCAAAAAGGCAAAAGTCGCGGACGCGCTAGAAAACCTCATCAAAAATGCAAATTTTGAGTGGATTTTCCTAAGCTATAATGACGAGGGATTGCTTGGTTTGGGGCAGATTCAAGATATTTTTGAAAAATATGGCAAATACTCTTTTGCTACCCAAAAGCACCAGCGGTTTAAGGCAGATTCTAAACGAATCCAAAAGCAAGATTCTACTTTGGAATATTTGCATATTTTAAGAAAGTGAATTTAGATTTATCTTTTTTCTCATTGCCCTTTTGCACTCACTGAAGCTAGAATGCCGATAATCCGCTCCATTTTCAATCAAATCTACATAAAGCTGTTCTTTGTATTCAAGCATTGCAATATTTTCTTGTGCTTGTGCAAGTTGTGCGAGATTCTTTTTCTTTTGAGCTTGAATGATTTTTAGTCATTCTCTTAATGTATCATCGCCTTTCTCACATAAATCTTTGTGATACTTAAGCTCCTTGATACTCATTCCAAGCTCACGATAAAGGTTAATCCAACACAACCAATCAATATCTTTTTGATTAAAAAGCCGCACCATTTTTATCCTTATAAATGTTTGGAAAAAGTCCCTTATCAAGCCAAAAGCGAATCCTGCGTGAGGGAATGCCGCTTTTATATTCTGCTTCTAAAATCGTATAAGTCATTTAAACTCCTTTTAAAAGTTTTAGCCAAGTTTAAAGTTTGTGAAATGGCATTATAAATCCTAACACTTAGTGTTTGTCAAGGGCAATCAAACAGATAATTCAGATTCTTTGAGTTTTTGCAACAATTCCTCTGCGCTAGTAAATTCATTCTCTTTTAAGGTGGATTCATTCCATTTAGCTTGGAGATAAGGAATCCCGGCATTTTGTGCTGCTCCCTCATCTTTTATACAATTTCCAACAAATACAGACTTCGCAAATGGGGCATTTTGCAAGATAAGATGAATCATCATCGGATTGGGTTTAGATTCTATTGTAGCGTTTGTGCCGATGATTGCATCAAAATATTCCTCCAATTTATGCCTTTGCAAAATAGGCTTTAAGGCAGATTGTGGGGCATTAGAAGCAAGGGCTAAAAAGTAATTTCTTTCTTTACAAGTTTTTAGCATTGCACGCACACCCTCAAACAGCACCGCGCTTTCGTAATATTTATCAAAATAGGATTCAAAACCTACTTTATAGCTTTTATGTGGAAAATTGTCTATATGATAAAAAATCTTTGCACAATTTAAATTGGGCGTGTGAATCGCGTGTTTGATGTCTTTGTGAGAAAGCATAGGAAGCCCTTTATCTTTCCTAATAGCGTTAATGGCTTCACAGATTGCATTTTCACTATCTAGCAGTGTCCCGTCCATATCAAAAATAACATTTATCATCTCTGTTCTCCTATGCTAATTTTGCAGAATCCCTAGTGTTTTGTAAAGCGCAAGTTCGTTTAAAAACTGCTCCACTAAATCCTCAAAAGATTCTTGTAAATTTGGAATTGCATTGCGGACAAATTGCATTAGGGATTCCTTTTTGCAAACTCCTTGCGTATAGCCCTTTAGACACACCCAAGTAATAGGTTCTATAAAAATGCCCCCAATCAAAGGGGAAGCGAGAAAGGGCTTAAGAAGCGTGGTTTGTTTCGCAAAAAGCAGTTGATTGTAGGCGTTTGCTTGTGCTTTGGCTTTTAAAGTCATAGTCCTTGTGGGGTGGATTGCCTCTTGTGTCATTAACGCACAAAGAATAGGCAACAGGATTTCTTGTTCAAGATTCGAGGATTCTATAAGGTTTTGCAAAGTCTTTGGTGCATAAGAATCCCTAGCAAAAAATTCTAAAATCTGCATACAAAGCATTTGTAGAATCGGTGGTATGCTTAATTGCAATAATGCAAGAGGCTTAAGCAGGACAAAAGAAGTTTGCAAAAGCCTTGTGTCGCGCTCTTTTTGTGTGAGCTTTTCCCCTCTCCTAATGAAAATATCCATTCTAAAGGATTCGTTTAAAAAATAATCCTTGAGTTGCTCTTGCAATGTAGAATCCTTAACTTGCGTCAAGAGTGCTTGTTGCTCCTGCGTAAAAGTTTGCGGGTCAAAATTCCACATTAGTTTTGCACTACACGCAAACGCGCATTGCACTTCAGCCATAAAGTGTGCCATTTGACTAAAGAATACACAATGCCAATCTTTGTTAAAAAATTCGTGGCACAGGTAGTTTGTTTCTCTTGTTTGCAAAGTATGATACATTTCTTGTGTGTGAGGATTCTGCTCTATATAAAGAGGATTGGATTCAAAAAGTTGTTTAGCAAAATGAATGCTTTGCTCTATTCTTTGTGCTTGGTTGCCTTGTGCGTTTTGCTCCACTAGTTTTAACAAATGGCGAAGAGAATATTTGCCCTCCCAACCCGGAAAGCAATTATAACTTACATAAACTATGCCTTGTTCCTTTAGGTGTGTGGAGATAATTTCTAAAATCACCCTTTGATTTTCTTGACTAATCCAGCTCCAAACTCCGTGCAATACGATATAATCAAACTTAAGATTCTCTCTATCTAGCCTCTGTTTTAATTGTTCAAAATTATCTTTATAGACTTTTGCATTTGCTTTGGAGGCATAGATGAAATGTTGCGCATATTCGCAATGGGCGGGAATGAAATCGTTTCCCACAAAACTCCCTTCGCTACAACTTGCATTAAGAGTAAGGCTATTGCCTTTGCCAAATCCAAGCTCTAAATAATCAAAACTTGTAGAATCGGGGTGCGTAGGCGTGTCAAATCCCGCAAGGAGTAGGCAAAAATCTATCCATAGGGGATTGAGTGCTGGAATAAAATCATTGACATATTCTAACTCTGTGGCATAACCATAGTTTTCCATTTCGTCCCTTTACTTAAGGTTGCCTTGCTGTTTCTTTAGACTATTAAAGCAATGAAAGTCAAAATTATAGCACATTCCTTTATTCTACGCTTTTGGGGAGCGCGTTTCTGTTTTGTTTGCTCCATTCACACATAGCAACCAAAATAGGAATCCATGTTTTATAAATCAATACCCTTGCTCCGCAAAGGGGCTTTGTGTGGAATCATTGCAAAATCCATTGTTTGTAATGGGGTAGTTGCGATTCTATGGAGAATTTACGCGCTTGAGCTTGTAAGGATTTGGCAAAGAAGTTTGGCTTTGCATAAAGGAATCGCATTGCAAACACCATAGAATCCTTATCGTTTAGGGGGATTTTTTAATTTCGTAAATTTAGGATAATAATATAGTTTAATTAACTTAAACACTTTTAGGGGACTAACAATGTTGCTTTCTTATCTCTTGTTTTTAGCGCTTTTTTCTATTTTGCTTTACAAGGTTTTTTCACTATTTCGTGATTGATATGTTGGATTATTTTTTGTAGGCATAATACAAAAACGCACCCATTCCTACCACAAATACAACACTTAAAAAACCAAGCATAATGATATCTAATAATCCCATATCATTCCTTTAAATTGCGTTCTCTTAGTTGCCCACACGCCGCGCTAATGTCTAAACCTTTGGATTCTCTAATGGTGCATAAAAGCCCTTTTTTAAGCAAAAACTCTCTAAAAGCCTCTACTTTTTCTACACTTGGGCGTCTGTATTTGCTTCCCTCGTGAGGATTGAAATAGATGAGATTCACTTTTGCTTTGATTTTATTCAGCAGGGCAACAAGTTTTTTTGCGCTATCTAAACCATCGTTTAGGCTATCAATCACGAGATATTCAAACATTACTCTTTTGCGACTATCAATGGGGAATTGTGCCACTTCATCAATCACGGCTTGGATATTGTAGGCTTTGTTGATTGGCATTAATTCACTCCGAAGTTTATCATCAACAGCGTGTAAGGAGATTGCAAGTTGCACACCAAGGTGGAGTGCGCCAAGCTTTTTAATCTTTGGTGCGATTCCGCTTGTAGAGATTGTTTGACGGCGTGTAGAAATGCTTAAGCCATCAAGCTCGGCAAGAATCTTAATCGCATTGACAACATTATCCAAATTATCCAATGGCTCTCCCATTCCCATATATACAATATTGATGGCTTTATTCTGCGGAATCCCTTGCTCTTTTTTGATTGCCCACACTTGATAAACAATTTCTCCCGCACTTAGATTGCGCACAAATCCTCCCTTTGCAGTAAGGCAAAAACTGCACCCTACTTTACACCCGATTTGAGAGGAAAGACAAAGTGTGAATTTATCCTCTTTCATTTTCAAAAACACCGATTCGTAAGTTAGATTATCTTGCGCGGCAAAAAGATATTTTACGCTTCCATCTTTGCTTTGTTCTTTCTTGCAGATTTGCACTTTTTGTGTTGTGAAATTTTCTTTTAAATAGGCTTTTAATGGCTTGGGTAAATTGTCCATTGTATCAAAATTATCAACATAGCGCACATAGAGCCAATGGTAAATTTGTTTTGCGCGGAACTTTTGGAATCCTGCATTTTCAAGCATTGCCCCCAGCGCATTAAGGGAGAGGTTAAAAATATTTTCTTGCATTTATTTGCCTAAAGTAGAATCCAATTTATTTTTAACATAGGATTCTAATTTTTGCATTGCTGTTTTGTGGTTGGATAAAAATTCCTCTCTTGCATTTTTGTGGATATAATTTGTGCTACAAAAGATTCCAATTGCAGGGAGATTAAAATGGTTTGCGACTTTTAATATGCTAAAAAATTCCATATTTTCATAAGCGATTCCAAGTTTTAGCATTTTTTGCGCAAGGTTGGAATCGGTACTGATATAATTGCTAGAATTGACAATTTTTTGTTCTGCATTCAAAATAGTTTCACGTGAAACATTTGTTAAAATATTATCCAATGACGTGTAAGATTTGTTCTCTAAAAAGGATAGTTCAATATTACTCGCCCCATAAGACTCAAAGACTTCTAGTAGTGGAATCGCAGTAGAGTAGCTTCCACAAGTGCCAATAAATACAATTTCATCAGGTTTATCAAATAGCACAGATTGCGTTAGATTGATTGCTGATTCCACTAGCCCCACTCCAATGCTTTTTGCAAAAGCAAAGGATTCCATTTGTCCCGCGCAGTAAATCATTTTTGTATTTCCTTATAATACAAATGCGATTCGTTCTTTTTGATTGTTTTTTGTTCTGGAATCTGTAAGACTTGATAGAACTTGGATTTTTCTAAAAATGCAATTTCTATCACATCGCCCACTTTCACATCTCTACTTGCTTTGACATTGATTCCTGCGATTCTCACAACACCATTTGCAATCATATCTTGTGCGATTGCGCGTCTTTTGACAATATTGACAGCATTTAAAAATTTATCAATTCGCATTTTTATCCTTAAAATTTGCAGAATTGTAGCTAAAAGAATATTAAATTGTTGCTATAATAACGCAAAATTTTTAAGGAGCTAAAATGGGCAACAAACAAATCAAAAAAGTGGTCCTTGCATATAGCGGTGGATTAGATACAAGTGTTATTCTAAAATGGCTTGGCGATACTTATGGTTGCGAAGTGGTAACTTTTACCGCAGACATTGGACAAGGTGAGGAAGTAGAACCCGCAAGAGCAAAAGCGCAAAAGCTTGGAATCAAATCGGAAAATATCTTTATCAAAGATTTGCGTGAGGAATTTATCCGCGATTTTGTCTTTCCAATGTTTAGGGCAAACACGATTTATGAGGGAGAATATTTGCTAGGGACAAGCATTGCGCGTCCTTTGATTGCAAAGCATTTGGTGGAGATTGCAAAAGAAGTTGGCGCAGACGCTATTTCACATGGCGCAACGGGTAAAGGTAATGACCAAGTGCGTTTTGAGATTGGTGCGTATGCGTTGAATCCGGATATTAAAGTCATTGCGCCTTGGAGGGAGTGGGATTTAAATAGTCGCGAAAAGTTATTGGGATATGCGGAATCTGCAGGGATTCCTATTGAGAAAAAGGCAAACAAATCGCCTTATTCAATGGACGCAAATTTATTGCACATTAGTTATGAGGGGCAGATTTTAGAAAATCCAAATGTTGCGCCCGAAGAGGATATGTGGCGTTGGAGTGTTTCACCCAAAAACGCACCGGATACGCCAACAATTATTACGATTGAATTTAAAAAAGGTGATGGAATCGCAATCAATGGAGAAAAGCTAAGCCCGGCAAATTTTTGGGAAAGGTTGAATAAATTAGCCGGTGAAAATGGAATCGGTAGATTGGATTTGGTAGAAAATCGTTATGTGGGTATGAAATCACGCGGTTGCTATGAAACTCCGGGAGGAACGATTTATCTTAAAGCACACCGCGCCATAGAATCGCTATGCCTTGATAGGGAGGAAGCGCATTTAAAAGATGAGATTATGCCAAAATATGCGAGTTTGATTTATAATGGATATTGGTTTAGCCCAGAGAGAGAAGCCTTACAAGCTTTGATCGACAAAACGCAAGAAAAAGTAGAGGGTGTAGTGCGCTTAGAGCTTTATAAAGGAAATGTAACGATTCTTGGCAGAGAATCTAAAAATTCTCTCTTTAATGCTGCGTATAGCACTTTTGAAGAGGATTCTGTTTATAACCAAAGCGATGCGGAAGGGTTCATTAAACTCAATGCTTTGCGGTTTATTATTGCAGGAAAAACGCGTAAATAATTTCACGCTTTGGCGTGGAATCCGCAGAGATTTTTCTGCATAATAAAATTGAATAAACGAATGTTGTTGCGTAGGATACTCTGTCTTTTAATGGTTATGTAGCCTGTCTTTTCAAAAAAAGTTTGTGCTGTGATAGAAGCGTGTGTTGTAATTATTTTTGGCGAGACAGATTGTTCTAGTTGGTTGCATATTGCTGTTGCTATTCCCGTTTTTTGATAATCCTTGTGTGTGTAAAGTTTATCAAGGTATCCTTTTGCGTCTATATCTCCAAACCCTACAATCCTTTCATTTTTAATCGCAATAAGCGCGTAGTGGTCCTTTAAGGATTGATTCCATTGTTCTAAATTTTTAAAATTTTTAGCCCATACAGAGAGTTGTTCTCTTGTATAGTCTTTGCTGTTAATAGTCCAAATTGTGTGGTAGATGAGCTGTGTAACTTCTTGTGCATATTTAGAATGGTAGTTTTTTATTTGCATTGCGTATCTAAAATAATTTGCATTGCTTCTTTCAGGTTTTTAACTTTATGTGTTGCGTTTGGGGATTCTGTATCGCCTATAAAAATGCGTGTTTGCACACCTACTCTTAGTCCTGCTTGCATATCCGTATCTTTATCACCCAAAATATAAGAATCATAATCGACTAAATTAAGATGAAAATCTCGCAGTGCATTTTGCAACATTTGGGGATTTGGTTTGCGACAGGCGCAACCTTCTTCTTTGGTATGTGGACAGAAATAAACTCCGTCAAAACCTATATTTTTAGGCATAAATCCATATTCACGCAGAGGAATCATTAGAGAGGATTTTATACAATTTTGCATAAAAGAAGTGAGGATTTCAAAATCTTTTTGTGTGAATATTCCACGATGAATACCCGATTGATTGGTAATAACAAAACACAACGCATCTTGCTTTTTGAGTTCTAAAAATAAATCCATAAAATAGGGTGCAAAATAAAAGGTGTCAATTTGGTAGCCATAGGGCGCATCCTCTAAATTCACCACACCGTCGCGGTCAAAAAATACAACTTTGCGCTTTTGTAAGTTCATCGTGAGAATATCCCAAATAATTTTTGCATTTTAATCCCAAAAAGATAAAAGAATGGTGTATTTGTAAAGGCGAAAATGAATTTCATCAGATAATCCCCAAGCATTAACATTAGTACATTTTGCCACGGCATTATAAATAAAAATGCAATGTGAAAAAAAATCATTGTATCAATAAATTGCGAAAATGCCGTGCTACCTGTACTTCTTAGCCACCATAATTTTGGTAGTTTTGATTTAATCCAGTAAAAGGCATAAACATCGGCTTGCTGTGAAATGAAAAATGCACTCACACTTGCGATTGCTATTCTAAATTCAGCTAAAAACATTGAAGGAATGAAGGCGACAAGGATTCCTATGCGCACGACTTTTAATACTTCTTGTTTTGTGTAGCGTTCCGCTAGAATGTCTGCTAAGAGAAAAGTGAAGGGATATGTAAGTGCGCCATAGGTAAAAAAGTCATTAAGCGGAAACTGCACAAGGTAATTTGATGCGACAATGAGTATAGTAAAAATAGCCACAGATACAACAATTACGGGATTTGACATTCTAAACCCTTAGAAATAATTTTAGTGGGTATTGTATGGTTTTTGCCTTTAAGATTCCATAAATATGGAATCTCACTTATCTTATTGCTCTTATAGCATTTAAAAGTGCTAAAAGTGCGACACCCACATCACCAAATAGTGCAATCCATAGATTTGTGATGCCAAACGCCCCAAAGAGCATAATGCCGATTTTCACACCAAGCGCAAATATAATGTTTTGCCACAAAATTCTTCTAGTTTTATGTGCTAGATTGAGCAGTTGTGGAATTTTTTGTAAATCATTATGCATAATGACAATATCTGCCCCCTCCAATGCAACATCGCTTCCATTTCCCATTGCTATTCCAATATCGCTTAGCGCAAGAGAAGGTGCATCGTTGATGCCGTCTCCAACAAACGCAACCTTTTTAGCCTTTTGTTTTTGGCTGCTTAAAATTGTTTTTAAATGTGCAACCTTATCTTCTGGTAATAAAGGGGCGAATACATTTGCGATTCCTACCTCTTGCGCTACCGCCCTAGCAACTTCTTGTTTATCTCCGCTTAAAATATACAAAGAAAGTCCATTGAGTTTAGAAATAGCGGGCT
This sequence comes from Helicobacter sp., assembly GCA_022766795.1. Lineage (GTDB taxonomy): Bacteria > Campylobacterota > Campylobacteria > Campylobacterales > Helicobacteraceae > Helicobacter_D. The sequence goes on along the minus strand of JALEPE010000028.1, from coordinate 23,958 downwards.
TAGCACTCTCTTTAATAGCATCTTCAAGAATAAAGCTGGCAATCACTTTGTCTTTAAAGCTTAAAAAAATCTCACATTTTGTATCCTGCGTTTCTGTAATATCACTATGTAGAATTTCACTAATAAATCTTACATTACCAAGTGCTAAGATTTCATTTTGATACACCGCTGTGATTCCACCACCAGCAGATTCCTTTATGGATTCTAGGGTAATGGGTTGAGCTTCTAAAGTCTCTGCTTGCAAAATTGCTTTTGCGATAGGGTGATTAGAATGCGATTCCAACGCCTTGGCTAAACACAACACGGAATCTTTAGAGAAATTTGAAAAGGTGCGGATTTCTTTTAGGCTTAAAGCACCTGTGGTTATTGTCCCTGTTTTATCAAATACGACAGCACCAAGGGAATTTAGGGATTCTAAATAGCTAGAGCCTTTAATTAAAATTCCTTCCCTAGACGCCTTGCCAAGTGCTGAAAAAAATGTTAAGGGAATAGAAATGACGAGTGCGCAAGGGCAAGAGACAACCAAAAAGATAATGCCCCGATATAGCCAAGTTTGTAAAGATTCTATAAACAAATCTCCCATAGCCCAAAAATATAAAGGTGGAATCACGGCTACACAGAGTGCTAGAAGCGTTACGGTAGGTGTATAAATAGCAGCAAATTTTCTAATAAATTCTTCGCTTTTGCTTTTTTGCGCACTGCCTTCAGTGATGAGGTTTAAGATCTTGCTAAATGCGGAATCTTTATAGTTTTGCTCTGCTTTAACGTGCAAGATTCCATCTAAATTGATTCCTCCAGATAAAATTTTATCGCCCACTCTTACGCTTTGCGGAATCGCTTCTCCACTAAGTGCAGAATTATCAATACTGCTTTCTCCCTTTATCACTATTCCATCAGCTAAAATCCTCTCACCCGCAAAGACGACTAGAATATCACCTTTTTGTATAGATTCTGGAGATATTAACATTTGTTTATTTTCTTTTAAAATTCTCGCATTTTCCACTTTTAATTCTGCAAGAGAATTAATTTGCTTTTTGGATTTCTCAACAATAAAGCTTTCTAAAAATTCTCCTATGCGGTAAAAAACTAAAATTGCAACAGCCTCTGCGCCATCTCCTATATAAAATGCCCCCAAACTCGCAAGTGTCATTAAACTATTCTCATTAAAATATTCGCGCTTGATTAACCCTAAAATAGCTTCTGTTAAGATTCCGTATCCTAGCGCAAAATAACAGCATACAAAAAGCAATATTTGCGTAGAATGTGGTATAGAAATCAGTCCAAACTCTGCAAGCATAGCAATTGCATAACCTATAATTGCTATGGTCAATATACTTTGTTTTAGTTGTTTTAAAGATTTCAAAGGCGTTTTTTTAACGCATTTGCAATTAGCGCATTCCATATTATCTCCTTACATTTCTTTAATATGTTCTAAACCTTGGTCTAAAATCTTTTCAATATGATCATCGTCTAAGCTATAAAAAACCTCTTTGCCGATTTTTTGGTAACGCACTAAACGTGCTTGGCGCAGGATTCTAAGTTGATGAGAAATCGCGCTTGGTGAAAGTTGCAGAAGCTGCGCAATTTCATTAACACAAAATTTATCCTCACGCAACAATGAAAGAATCCGAATCCGCGAGGAATCGCCAAAAATTTTGAAAAATTCTGCCAAATCATAAAGCAATTCTTCTTTGGGTAGTTTTTGTATGATTTGTGTTAGGTCTTGACCCCTTTGAGAATCCATAGTTTTATCTTGCATACTTTTGTCTTCAGTCGTGTTATTTATATTTTCCACCTATTAATTCCTTCTATATATGAGCATTTGTTCATATATTCTATATATAATAGCATTAAATATCGCTTAACAATTAAAAAAATAACTATTTTGTATTATATTAATAGGTTTATAATTTTTAATCATAATAAATCATAAGATGAAACTTAATTTAAACAATATTTAAGGAATTTGGGTTATAATTCCCGCTTTATTCCAAAAATATTTTTGGACTTTGAAGCAATATTTTATGAAAGGTAACACAATGAATATTACCAAAATGGCAAAAGCCAATGAGATTAAACGCGATTGGATTGTTTTGGACGCAGAAAATAAGACATTTGGACGCCTTATTACAGAGATCGCAACACTTTTAAGAGGTAAGCATAAACCAAGCTATACACCCAATGTAGATTGTGGAGATTTTGTTATTGTGATTAATGCGCCAAAAGCGAAGTTTAGTGGTGTGAAATTAGAGGATAAAGAGTATTTTACGCATTCAGGATATTTTGGTAGCACTAAGTCCAAAACACTGAAAGAAATGCTAGAAAAACATCCAGAAAAGCTCTATAAACTAGCTGTTCGTGGTATGCTTCCTAAGACAAAATTAGGACGCGCAATGATTAAAAAGCTTAAAGTATATTGTGATGCAAATCACCCACATAGCGCACAAGTTTCAAAATAAGGATTGAGAAATGGCAAAAATTTATGCAACAGGTAAAAGAAAAACAGCAATTGCGAAAGTTTGGCTAACTCCGGGAAGCGGGAAACTTAGCATTAATGAAACTAATCTTAATGACTGGCTTGGCGGACACGAAGCAATCAAAATGAAAGTAATGCAGCCTTTATTGCTAACCAAACAAGAAAAAAGTGTGGATATTATCGCAGTAACTTGCGGTAGTGGTTATTCTGCACAAGCTGAAGCACTAAGACATGGAATCTCTAAAGCTTTAGCTCTTTATGATATAAATTTTAGAGCAATTCTTAAACCAAAAGGTTTATTAACGCGCGATTCTAGAGTAGTAGAGCGTAAAAAATATGGAAAGCGCAAAGCAAGAAGAAGCCCACAATTCTCCAAAAGATAATGGATTTTCTAAGAAGCCTTTTGGCTTTTTGGAATTTTTGACTACAATTTTACAAATTTTATTAAACTTTTTATTTTCAAAGCGTATTAAAAGCTATTTGATGTGTTTAGTCGTTGCAAAAATTCTATTTATGTCTTTAAATGCAAGTATTTTATATTGTTTTTTGCTAAAATTATGAAAAAGTAATATAAACCATTAATAGGGAATGTGTATGCAAATTTTGTTTCGCTTAGTTGGAATCTTTGGTGTTTTAATTTTGTTTAGTGGATGTTTGACACAAACCTTGCAGACAAAATCTACAATGGCGCAGAGTTTATTTGTGGAGCCTGTCAGTCCTGCTAAAAAAGTGGTATTTATCGCTGTCAGAAACACGAGCGGACACACAGTAAATTTGCAACCAAAGTTAGAATCACAATTGATGCAGAAAGGCTATACAATCACGCAGAATCCAGAGGAGGCAACATTTATCTTGCAGGCAAATATTTTGCATTGCGATATAAAACAAGAAAATAATGCTACGGATTCTGCGATTCTAGGTGCAGGTGCAGGTGCAGGAGTGGGAGCTTATAACCATTCGAGTGCGACAGCAACAGTGATTGGAGGATTAGCCGGAGCTGCTGTTGGTGGGCTACTTGGTAAGCTTACAGAGGATACAATTTTTCAAATGCAAGTAGATATTAATATACGACAAGTTACAGGAGCGGAAATATGGGCAGATGATGGACAGCGTATAGGGCAGGCCGGAGTAAGTGATGAAAAACGTGCTGGATTTTTGAATAGCTTTGGCGGGAATGTGCGTGATACACAAGGGGGTAGCAAATTTTACAGCAATAGCACAAATTATAATAGCCAAATGTATGCTAGAAATTATATTGAGAAGCAAACTATGTTGCTAGCGGAGGCAACAAGGCGTAATTTAAGTCTTGATGAGGCGATACCAGCCCTAGAGGATAAAGTCGCTGCGCAAATTTCTGGAATTTTTTAAAATAATTTTGGAATCGCATAATACTCTATTAATTTATGGATTGCCAAGATTTTCTTGCGAAGTCTCGCAATGACACATCAGTATTCCGCCATTAGAGAATTAAAACTTTTTGCGTGATACATCTTGCTCTATTTCTTTAACCATAGAATTAACATTAAGTGCTATGGCGTTAGTTCTATCCGCAATAGAAGCATTATTGCTTATGATTTCTTCAACCTGTTTCATTGCCTCATCAATTTGAATGGGATTGTTTGTCTGTTCTGTAACGGATTCATTCATTGCATTAATGCCTTGTGTTAGAATATTAACATTTGCTTCAATCTCGTTGAGGGATTTTTGTGTGCGTTCTGCTAATTTGCGCACTTCATCTGCAACGACTGCAAATCCTCTTCCGTGTTCTCCAGCTCTCGCTGCTTTAATGGCTGCATTGAGTGCTAATAGGTTTGTTTGGTCGGCAATATCACTAATAATTCCTACAACTTGTTTAATATCCTCTGCTTGCTTGACAACGGCATTGCTTTGATTACCCACATCTTGCATTGCGTCTGTAATTTTTTGTGTTGCAATGACAGATTTTTCGAGGCTTGCAGCTTGTGTATGGCTTCCATTCATTAGCTCGCCAACATAATTTTTGAGATCTCCACTTTGCGCTCCTAAAGAAAGTGCGAAATTTTTGGATCTTTTAAGTGATTCTTGAATTTCGTGTCCAAGCTCATTGATTCCTTTTTCAATCGCTCCTTTTGGATTCGGAATTGAGCCTGAAAAATCTAAATCCGCAAATTTATCTAACATTTCTTTAATCGCTGTGATGTTTGTTCCGATTTTTGCTTGCAAAATTTCAAACATCTTATTGAGTGCGTCTTGGAATTCAAGCAACATAAGATTATGTGGCGTAGAGGAAATATGAAGATTTAATTCACCTTTTTCAATGCGCTTAATTAAGCTAATGTTTTCATACGGCTTTATCATCTTGTTCTAAAGATTTTTGCGTGTGAATAATGTTTTGATTAATAAATTTGCCCATTTCTCCAATCTCATCATTTGCCACAATTTTTGCAGTCTCTGGTGCTTCATTAACTTCGTGATTAACATATTTTGAAAATTTGTGGATAATCCTTGAGAGATTCCTTAATCGCGCAGAGATAAATTTTTTAGCATAGAAATATATAATCAATGAAATAACTAAAATCGAAATAATAGCAGAAATAATAATAGCGGATTCAATTTTTGTTAATGGTGCATATACAACATCTCTTGGCACAATAATTAATAAAGAATATTGATTGTCAAGCCCCGGATAAAGCTTAAGATGTGAAATACCTACATAGTTTTCGGTGCCATCGGGACCGATATAATGCAGTGCTTCAGCATTTTTGCCCACTTTAACAGATGTGAAAATATCATTGACGCTTGGGTGATTATTTTTTATCTTTGATATTTGAGCCAATATTATCAGAGTTTGTGTGCATTAGAACCAAACCGCTAGAATCTATTAGAACCTTTCTCTCTTTGTCAAATACGCGTCGTTTTGGATCTAAAATATTCTCGCTAATTTTATCTATATTTACAACAATTCCAACGGCACCTTGAATTTTTCCATTAATCGTTAAAGGAGCAACAATATTGACACCAAAAACCTTTAAATTGCCTATGGAGAATCTATGCGGTATTCCAGCATTTAATGCCCCATCTTGAACCGTCTTGATTACGGGTGGGAGATTAATGATATTGTTATCCGCCTTTAGCGTTGCGATTCCACCTTTATTGGCTTTATCTTTGTCTTCAATCAAAATCATAAAATCGCCATTATCTAGCAAATAATTATTCGTCCCATTTGTTTTCGCTAAATCTGCATATTTAGAATCCCCCTTGATATACATATATGCGAAGCTTGCATATTCATCATCATCTAATGCTTTAGATAAAAATTCGTGGAATATTTCAGAATCCTCACCGCCATTAGCTTGTGCTTTAAGTGTGGAATCTATGGCGAGTTGCGCCATTTGTAATGCAGTAAAGTTGCGTTGAAATACGGTATCTAATCGATTGATAGCCCTTGCGCTAGCATTTTGTTAGAAGTTTATGTGATTCTGCTTGCAAAATACTTTGAACTTGAAAAGATCCAATAAATACTAAACAAGACATCACCATAAATACAACAGCAGTTGTAATTAATGTTATTTTTGTTCCCAGTCAAAGATTTTTAAACATCTACTGCCTCCCCATACAATAAATATTTCTATGATTTTACCAAATTATTAAAATTAATTTCCATACATTATGCGTCATTTTTTAGTTAATAATTATTATTTTTAGGTGAAATTCCTTATTTTTAAGAGAAGTGTATTAAAACAAATAAAAAGCAATCAGTATAGATTTGTAACATACGCAGTGTATTTGGTATGGTAGATATACTAAAAAAACGGCACTAATGGCTTCCTAGTGCCATTAAGATGTAAGGGGTATAATAACAACACTAAGAATGATTTTGTTAAAAAATTAAAATAGATTTGATATTTAAGAATTCTTTAACATTTTTTTGAGGGCTTTACGTAATGCTTTGATGCGTTTTTTTGGAATCCAAATTGTTTGTTCATCAAGGGAAGCATCCCTTAAAGCATTATCGTCTATCTTAACTTTAATGCTTACAATATCCGGCTCTTGGTTGTATCGTCCGGGAATATCAAAGGCAGAAACTTCAATGCTTCCATTTTTAAAATACTCACCTTTTAAAGGAATTGTATAGGAGAGTTTTTTAATCTTTTGCTTCATTGTCTTTCTTTTTCTCCGCTTTTTTAGCTTCTTTTGAAAGTTTTTTATAGAACTTTTTAGATTCCTTTAAAGCTTTGCAAACATCTTTAATCTGGCATAAAGGCAGGTGGATTTTCCAAGATTGCGTATCATCAATGGAGGCGCAAATACTAACAACCGTTTGACTCTTATCACTATAAGGCTCATTGATTACAGCAAACTTGAGTGTGCCATTTTCACTACCATTTAAAGGAAGCGTTTTGTAAATCTGTGTGTCTTTCATCTTTCTACTCCGTGTGACTTTTATTTTGACCCTATTACTTTATAGTATAGTAACTTAAATTACGATTATTTTTGGAATAACGTGTTATTTTTTGAGCATTCTCTTTAGCAATGCTTGTAATTTTAGCCAATCCTGTATTGGTAAAATGGGATGTCCAGAAAATTTTCCATTTGCAGGAAGGCTCTTGGAAATTGCTCCTCGCGCCCCAACTTGCGTAAAATCTCCGATATGTAAATGTCCAGCACTTCCGCATTGTCCTCCTAATACAACATTGCGTCCTGTGGATGTAGAGCCTGAAATTCCCGCTTGAGAGACGATGATAGAGAATTCTCCAATGTTACAATTATGCCCAATTTGCACGAGATTATCTATTTTTGTCCCTTGTTTAATGCGCGTTTCGCCGAATACAGCACGGTCAATGGTTGTATTCGCTCCTATTTCTACATCATTTTCTAGTACAGCGATTCCATTATGATAAATTTTAATGTGGCGTCCATCTTTGGTGTGCGCATAGCCAAAGCCATCGCCTCCAATAACGCTATTTGCGTGGATTCTAACATTATTACCAATCTGTGTGCCATTATAGAGGCAAACCCCCGGGAATAGCACGCAGTTGTCCCCGATTTTCACATTTTCTCCAATATTGACATTTGCTAAGATTATGCAGTTTTTTCCAATTTCACTACCATTTCCAATTGTTGCAGTGGGAGAAATTTTTGCACTTTCGTGGATTTTAGGCGGAGTTGTTGCGCTAAAAAGTGGTGTGGCAAAATATTCTGTTAAATACGCCATTGCAAGATAGGGATTCTCGCAAATAAGCGCAAAGGCAGAATGTGGAATCGCATTTAAATGGGTTTGCCGCACTAGAATCGCTCTAGCCTTACTAGATTGAATTTGCGGTAAATACTGCTCTTTTTCTAAAAAGCTAATGGAGGATTCCTCCGCATTCTCTGGAGATTCTAGCTTAGTAATAGGAATAGAATCAAAAAATGCAGAATGCTCCTGCCATACACCATTTTGGTAATGCTTAATGCTTAGGAGTGCATCTTTCTCTTTTAGAATTGCAACAATATTTTTTAATTCCATAGTATTTCCTTAATTGCCAGATTCAATGGCTAGGATTCCACTACGTGTGATATCTCTGGGTTTGTAAGTTTTTAAGGCATTTAATAGTGTATTAATGCGCATATGTGTATCGCAAGCGACAAAAATTATACATTTTTCATTGGCTTCTAAAAGTCTGCCATTAAATGCGTTAAAAATCGTGCTAATTTCGCTTAGATTGCATTCTGGATTAAATTTTACAAGCAAGGATTCTTGCTCAACAATCTGCTCATTTTCTAGCACTTTTAGCACGGGAATAAGTTTGTGTAGTTGCTTGATAATTTGTTCTAACACCTTTGTGTCGCCTTGTGTAGCAATGGTAATGCGTGAGAGATTGGAATCTAAAATTGGTGCAACGGTAAGGGATTCTATATTATACCCACGTCCAGCAAATAGCCCACTAATGCGTGATAAAACGCCGTGTTCGTTAAGCACGGTTACGGTAATTGTGCGTTTAGTTTCCATTGCTTACTCCTTATCCTCTAACATCATATTAAATAGCGCACCGCCTGTTGGCACCATTGGTAGAACATTTTCCATTCTATCTATACGTACTTCTAAAAGTGCAGGCTTATTGGAAGCAATCGCTTCTTGTAATGCTTTTTCAAAGTCTTCTTTTGTGTGGCAAATTTTACCAAATCCACCAAAGGATTCTACGAGTTTTACAAAATCAGGCTGTTTAGCTAAGTCGGTTTCGGAATAGCGTTTGTCGTAAAATAATGTTTGCCATTGACGCACCATTCCTAAATAGTTATTATTTAATACGATGTTAATAACTGGAATCTCATACACTGCGCAAGTCATAAGTTCTTGGATATTCATAAGAATGGAACCATCACCGCTTATATTGATGGAAATTTTATCTTTAAAGGCTTTTTTAGCACCCATCGCTGCAGGTAGTCCGAACCCCATAGTGCCTAAACCACCACTCGTAATAAATTGCCGCGGGAAGCTAAAAGGATAAAATTGTGCTGCCCACATCTGATGCTGCCCAACATCTGTGCTAATAATTGCCTTGTCGCCTAGCATTTCGCCTAATTTTTCAATGACCCATTGTGGTTTTAGTGGATTTGTAGAATCTTGATAGCTAAGCGGGTGAAGTTTATTGTAGCGTTCTAATTGGTTACGCCAAGCAAGTGTAGAATTGGCATTATAATCCTCGCGTAACATCGGCAAGAGTTCCTCTAACACACATTTCACATCTCCAACGATTGGAAAATGCGTATGGACAATTTTACTGATACTGCTTGGGTCAATATCTATGTGAATAATTTGTGCGTATTTAGCAAACTCACTTAATTTTCCAGTAACCCTATCATCAAAGCGCGCTCCAAATGCGATAATCAAGTCCGCTTCACTCATTGCCATATTTGCAACATAGCTTCCGTGCATTCCCACCATTCCAAGTAGGCTAGGATGATTATGAGGCAAAATACCACGTGCCATTAGTGTTTCAACGGCTGGAATCTGCGTAATTTCACATAATGCACGGATATTTTCTCCTGCTTCAGAGGCTACGATTCCACCTCCTAGATAAAGTAAGGGTTTTTTAGCTTCTTTAATTACAAGAGCCGCCTTTTTAATTTGTCTAACATTGCCTTTATAAGTTGGTTTATAGGTTTGAAGTTTAATTGCGCTTGGATAATTAAACTCACCCATTGTTGCGGTAATATCCTTCGGAATATCAATATGCACAGGTCCCGGACGTCCACTTCTTGCAATATAAAATGCTTCTTTTAGAATTCTAGGCAATTCTTCAATATTTTTAGCTAGGAAGTTATGTTTTGTACAAGGGCGTGAGATTCCAACGGCATCAATTTCTTGGAACGCGTCTGTGCCAATAAGGCTTGTTGGCACTTGCCCACTAATGACGACAAGAGGAATAGAATCCATATAAGCTGTTGCGATGCCTGTGATTGCATTTGTGAAACCCGGACCACTTGTAACAATTGCTACTCCAACTTTACCACTTGCCCTTGCATAGCCATCTGCTGCGTGGATTGCCGCTTGTTCGTGGCGCGTTAAAATGTGTGTAAAAAAATCTTGTTTATAAATTTCATCATATAAGTTTAATGCAGCACCACCCGGATAACCAAAAACTATTTCAACACCTTCATTTTTGAGTGCGTGCATTACCATTTCAGAACCATTGAGTCGCATAAGGAATCCTATTAATTTTTTAAGTGCAGATTTTACTCTAAGAAAACTTTAGTAAGGCTTTTTGATATTGTATTTTTAATGCTTAGTCTTTGTATATAAATGGATTAAATGATTATATAATCTTAAAAACAATAACGCTTTTTGTCCTGCTCTTAATTTCAGCAATTTTAAGTTAAGATTCCAAATAAGTTAAGGATTAACGCATATTAAGGAGTATGTATGAGTAATATTGTAACGCGTTTTGCGCCCTCACCTACGGGTTATTTGCATATCGGTGGGTTACGCACGGCATTGTTTAATTATCTCTATGCAAGAGCAAATGGTGGAAAGTTTCTGCTCCGCATTGAAGATACAGATTTAGCGCGTAACTCCACAGACGCTAAAGACGCAATTATCCAAGCATTTGACTGGGTAGGGATGGATTATGACGGCGAGGCAGTGTATCAAAGCCAAAGATTTGATGTGTATGCAAAATATGTGGAATCCCTGCTAAAAGAGGGCAAGGCATATTATTGCTATATGCAAAAAGATGAGTTGGAGGCAAATCGCAAAGAAGCAGAAGCAAAAGGGCAAGTATGGAAATACGACAGACGCTATCGCAATTTTGAAGGCACTCCGCCAGAGGGCGTAAAACCAGTCGTGAGAATTAAAGCACCTCTTGAGGGTGAAATTTGCTTTAATGACGGTGTAAAGGGTGCAATGCGCATTAGTGCGAAGGAATTAGATGATTTTATCATAGCAAGAAGCGATGGCACGCCAACATATAATTTTGTCGTTACCATTGATGACGCATTAATGGGTGTAACAGATGTTATTCGGGGTGATGACCATTTGAGTAATACTCCAAAACAGATTGTGATTTATAATGCACTAAATTTTACGATTCCACGCTTTTTTCACGTGCCAATGATTTTAAACCCACAAGGGCAAAAACTAAGTAAGCGTGATGGCGCAATGAGTGTGATGGAATATAAGACTTTAGGGTTTCTGCCGCAAGCATTGCTAAACTTTCTTGTGCGCTTGGGTTGGAGTAATGGAGACCAAGAAATTTTTTCAATGCAAGAGATGTTGGAATCTTTTAATCCAAATAACTTAAATAGTGCGCCTTCGGCGTATAATAAAGAAAAATTATTGTGGCTTAATGCACACTATATCCACACACTTCCAAATGTTGAAATTAACGCGTTGTTGCCTTTTTATGATTCTCCTGTGCCAAGTGCGAAAGCACAAGAGATTCTATATCCTGAAATTAAAGAGCGTTCAAAAACTTTGCTAGAGTTTGTAGAGATTCTAAAAGTTTGTTTAAATCCTGTGGAATCCTACGATACAAAAATGGCACAAAAAGTAAAAACAGATGAAAACATACGTTTGTTGCGTGAATTTATTGGTTATTTAGATGTATTGGAAAAACCGCTTGAAAGTGCGCAAGATGTGGAAGTAGAAATTGCAACTTTTGCAGATTTTCACGGCGTTAAGGCGAAAAGTCTCTTTATGCCTTTGCGTTATGCGCTATTGGGAAGCAGTGGTGGAATTGGAATCGCACCACTTATTGCAGTGCTTGGCGGAGATGAAACAAAACTGCGCATAGAAAAAGCATTAAAAAGCTTGGAGGCGTGAAATTAAATCACAATTAAAGAGAGTAGAGATATAATCCTTAAGATTTGGATATGAGGAGCGCTTTATGTTTCCAATTAAAGGCAGAATTAGGCTAGTGGGGAGTGCTTTAGGAATCGGGCTTGATAAAGATTCTATAATTTGTGTGGATAATTTTTATAATATTTCCAAATATACAAAAGATACCTATGTGGTGGATAAAGCGTTACAGCTCATCAAGGATATTGATCCTTTGCATCACTTTAGCAAATCTGCTGCGGTTTCGCATAATACTTCTAAAGTTACAATGGGGTTTGTGAAAACAGCAAAAGGTGTTGTAATCAATACTGCAACAGAAATTGCGCCCATTGCGCAACTCACTTGGCAAAAATTGCAAATTTCTAAAGTTGTCTATTCTCATGATGATAGTCTGCTGGCAACAGGTGGAGAGGACGGGCGTGTGCTCATCTATACGGCGGACAATCATCAGTTGATTTTAAGCTTGCCTCCCCTTTCAGATACGATTTTATCCATTGCATTTAGTGATGATGATAGTTTAATCTTTTCTTCGTGCTTTGGCAAGTGTGCGACAATTTTTAATGTTGTTAAAAATACGCAAATTACTAAATTTGAAACAAATTATTTGATTGAAGATGCGTTTTTTTACGCGGAGAATACGCGCCTGTTTTGCGTAACGAGAGAAGGGGCTGTTTTAACTTATGATGTAGAAAAGGGCGTAATCATTAAAGAAATGGTGCTGCAAAACTCTTGGCTAACAATTTGCAAGAAAATGCCGGGCGAAGAGTTTGCGCTAGTGGGTGGAAAGGATAAGTTACTTAGAATTATCCGCTTAAGTGATGATACATTAATTGATACTATTAACCTTGAGCAAACAGGAATCACAGCAATGCGCTTTCAAGAGAGTCTGCTATACATTGGCTATTCAGATGGTGCAGTAGATGTGGTGGATATTGATTTAGGGCGTGATGAAATTTTAGCACTGCTAGATAAAGATGATTTAAATGGCGCACTAGGTTTAATTCAGCAAAAAAATGTCTTTTTAAAGACCGCAAAAGAATATTGCATAAAGATTGAAACACGTTGGAAAGAAGCTTTAGCTAAGGCGATTGATTTACTTGCAAAAGATCAGATTCAGGAGGCAACTGCTATCATTGAGCCTTTTATGCTCGATAAAGCAAAAAAAGAAGAATTTGATTATTATTGGCAGCAAAAGGAATCTACCGCGAAATTTATGGACGCTTTGGAAGCTAAAAATTATGTTGAGGCATACCGCTTAGCTGATCAATTTCCGTATTTAAAAGAAACACTTGCATATGAAAATGTGGAATCGCTATGGAATAAAACATTTGAGGTTTGCAAGCAGTTATTATTTAATGATGCACAAGGGAATTTAGCAAAAGCACAGGATTTATTGCGCCCATTTGCGCTAGTGAAGTCCAAAAAAGATACGGCAATGATGTTGCTTAGAAATAGCGATAAATATGTCCAAGCTGATAAGGAATACCGCGCTAAGAATTTTGTTGAGTATTTTAAAATGTGCGAACGTTTTCCATTTTTAAAAGATGTTCTCATTTATAAAAGTGCGCTATTAATTGGTGATCAAATTATCCAAAGAGTCAATGCTTTAGAAAATCAAAATGATTTTGCAAAAGCATTAGAAGTTTGTAAATTGCTCGCTTCAATGGCACCTTTTAAAAACGAAGCGGGTGCCAAGATTAAGATTATTCAGCTTAAGCAAGAATTTGCCGAGGCGTGCAAGAATCGCAAATTGATTGATGCGTTTAAAATGGCAGAATCCTATTATGAATTACATTCAATGCCTGAATATAAGAAATTATATGAAACCTTTAAAAAGTGTGAAAAAATTGCTATCAATGCTGCATCAACAGGAAATGGTAAGCTTGCACTTGATAGCCTAAAAGATTATTTACATATTGAATGCTGGGTGGATAAAATTGCGGCAATTCTAAAGATTGCTTATCTTGCAGAATTTGCAAATAATGCTCCGGGTAAAGAAGGTGCGATAGAAAATATTTCTTGGAAAGAGACTTTGCAATATTACATTGAAAGATATGGCAAAGACGAAGAGTTAAAGAAACTCGTTGGAGAAATAGGCTTACAAGCAGAGTTAGATGCGATTCCATTTGATGGCAATCCTAAGGGTTATCTAACAACAATTGTTGCAGATTCTTTATTGTCTATTGATGATAAGCCTTTACAACAACATGATGAAGGCAATAAGGAAGGATAAATAAAAATTAGCAATGGAATCACAAACTCTAAAACCCCGTTTTAAAACTAAACAAATTTCTGTGGGAAATGTGTTAGTGGGTGGTGATGCGCCCATTTCTGTGCAGAGTATGACATTTAGTAAGACTTCTAATCTTGAGGCGACAAAGGCACAGATTGATTGTTTGCAGCTTGCAGGTTGTGATATTGTGCGTGTAGCTGTCAGCGATATGGACGATGCTAATGCGCTAAAAACTTTAAAAAATAATATTACCTTACCGCTTGTTGCAGATATTCACTTCCGTTACAAATTTGCACTTATTGCTGCAGAAGTCGTGGATTGTATCCGTATAAATCCAGGTAATATTGGCTCTAAAGATAAGATTAAAGCCGTAGTTAGCGCGTGTATGGAACGTGGGATTCCAATTAGAATCGGTGTCAATGCGGGTAGCTTAGAGAAGCCCTTTGAGATGAAATATGGCGCGACACCAAAGGGAATGGTAGAATCTGCGTTATATAATATTAAATTGCTAGAGGATTTTGGATTTAGCGCAATTAAAGTTTCTCTAAAGGCTAGTGATGTGGAGCGCACAATGGCGGCATATAGAATGCTACGTCCTTTGGTGGAATATCCATTTCATTTAGGCGTTACGGAGGCTGGGGATTTAGAATCTTCTATGATTAAAAGTTCTATGGCATTAGGCGGGCTTTTAATGGAAGGAATCGGCGATACAATGCGTGTGTCTATTACGGGAGAGCTAGAAAAAGAGATTGAAGTTGCGCGCGGAATATTACGTTATAGCGGACGACAAAAAGAGGGTGTTACTTACATTTCTTGCCCGACTTGTGGGCGATTACAGGCGGATTTAGTGCCGATTTTAAAAGAGCTTAAATTGCGAATGCCAAAAATCACCGCCCCTTTGCAACTTTCCGTAATGGGTTGTGCTGTGAATGCACTGGGCGAAGCTAAGCACGCTGATGTTGCCATAGCCTTTGGTAGCGGTGATGGGCTAGTGATTAAAAAAGGTGAGATTGTTGGTAAATATAGACAAGATGAACTAATTGATGTCTTTATCAAAGAAGTGTTAAAGGCAGAAAAGGAAGTGATTGATGCGCAGAAAGCAGGCAAATAAAGGCTTTTGCAATAAATAAAAAATGCAAAATTGCTATAAGGATTCTTGAAGTTGCGGAATCTTTTCTAAAGTAGTATTGAAGCGGTCCATATCTAAGTGATAGTGTCGGACAAATTGTAAAGATTGATTAATTTGCTCTTGTGTGGCAATACTAAAAGGATTGATTAGCGTATTGATTACGCGCAAGGGATAAATGTAGGACTCCAATGTTTGCGGAATCTCACTGCCATTTAAGTGGTGCACGACTTCAATCATTGTTGTTTCAAAATTCCAATGCTCAAATAACGATTCCAATACTTCTAGTTGATTATGGTGTAATAGTGTATTTTCGGATTCCAAATACGCACCTTTATTGAATTTTTGTGCAAACTCTTCTTCTTTTCCATTTTTGTGCAAAAAATCTGCAATCACAACCATACCGATATGCATTACAAGCGCACAGGGCATTAACGTGCCTAGTAATTCTTTTTTGTTCTGATACCAGTGAAACAAAAATGCACTTTTGAGGTTTGCAACATCTGTAAATTGCTTTGTCGTCAGCTTGTATGGGCTTAGATTAATGGTGAAAGTAGATTTTACCGCACTTGCGATTGCTAATCCTTTTGTGCTAGAGATTCCAAACATTGATACTGCTTGGAATACAGAATCTACTTTATGCATATATCCATAAATAGGAGAATTTGCGTATTTAATTAAATCTGCGGTCAAAAAAGGATCTTTTTCAATAATATCTGCAACCTGCTTAATTGTAGTATCCTCATATAAACAAACACGTTGTAACTCTGTAATGGTCTGTGGCAAGGGGGGAAGCGTGTCAATTTCTGCGTTAATTAAAGCATTCATTTAAACCCATTTATCTTTAATAATTTATTATAAATATAGCATAAAATAATCATTTTTGCGCTATAAGTTTGCACAATATTTAAGGGATTTTGTTATAATCGTAAAAGAATTAAATGCGGAGAAGGCTATGCAATACACCAATAATACATTAAAGGGTAAAAAAATTTTAATCACAGGTGGAGCTGGGTTTATCGGTTCTAATTTGGCAATGTATTTTCAAAAACACCATAAAGATGCGGAAATTGTTGTGCTAGATAATTTTAGAAGTGAAAAAGTTTTCAGTAATGGACATTTTAAATCATTGGGGCATTTTCAGAATCTTTTAGGGTTTGAGGGTGAAGTGATTGTTGGAGATATTACTAAGCAAGAGGATTTAGAGCGTCTAAAATCTTATAAGTTTGATTATATTTTTCATCAGGCGGCAATTTCAGATACTACAATAATGGATCAAGAAGCGGTTTTGCGTGCAAATGTGAATGCCTATAAAGATTTGCTTGATTTATGTGTGCGTAATAATGCTAAGATGATTTATGCTTCAAGTGCTGGTGTGTATGGTAATTCTCCTGCACCAAATAGCATTGGAAGCGGTGAGATGCCAGAGAATGTGTATGGATTTTCTAAATTAATGATGGACAATTTAAGTGCAAAATATTTAAAGCAATTTCCGCATTTGCATATTGTGGGACTACGTTACTTTAATGTCTATGGACAAAGAGAGATTTATAAAGGCAAAACTGCTTCGATGATTTTACAGCTTGGCTTACAAGCTTTAAAGAACAAAAAGGTGCGCCTTTTTAAAATGGGCGAACAAAAGCGTGATTTTGTGTATATTCAAGATGTGATTCAAGCAAATATTAAAGCAATGGAATCTAAAAAAAGCGGTGTATATAATGTCGGTAGCGGCACAGCTAGAAGCTATAATGATATTATAGAGTGCTTGAAGGTGGATTTGGGGGATTTTGCAGTGGAATATATTGAGAATCCTTATAGTTTTTTTCAAACGCATACCGAAGCAAATATAGTGCTAACAAAGGAATTTTTAGATTATACGCCGAGATTTAGCCTAGAAGTCGGGGTGAAAAATTATATTAACACAATTAAAGCAATCCATACAAGTGGTTTGTGGGACGCAGTGGTGGGAGAATGAAGCCAAATATTTTAGTTGTTGGGGATTTGATTTTAGACCATTATATTTGGGGGAGTTGTGAGCGTATTTCCCCAGAAGCTCCTGTGCAAGTGGTAGATGTGCAAAAGGAATCGTTAAATTTAGGTGGCGCGTGCAATGTCGCTAATAATCTTATCAGCCTAGATTCCAATGTATGGATTTGCGGAATGGCTGGAAATGATAATGCAGGCGAGAAGCTTATTAATGCATTGGAGAATATTGGAATCCATACAAATGGAATCTTTTTGCACCAAAGTCGCCCCACTACGCAAAAGTCGCGTATTATCGCAGGACATCAGCAAGTTGTGCGTGTAGATAGAGAGGATAAAACACCAATTTCAAGTGAGGGTGAGCAATTTATCTTAGAGTTTGCTAAAGCGCGCATTTTGGATTCCAACATTACTTGTATTGTGCTAAGTGATTACCAAAAAGGTGTATTAAGCGCAAATTTAACCCAGCAGTTAATCGCTCTTGCTAAAAAGTATAATATTAAGATTCTTATTGATCCAAAGGGCAAGGATTATAGCAAATATAAAGGTGCAACACTGCTAACACCCAATAAGAAAGAAGCCACAGAAGCTACTGGAATCCCTCTTAGTGATGCAGTAGGGTTGGAAAAAAATTTAGAATCTTTAATGGCAATGTGTGATTTGGAAATTTCTTTGATTACACTAAGCGAAGATGGAATTGCATTATTACCAAAAGATTCTAAAAGAGTAGAAAAAATCCCAACAATTGCCAAGGAAGTCTTTGATGTAACAGGGGCTGGAGATACGGTCATTGCGTCTTTAGCCTATATGCTTGCGCTAAAAATGCCAATCTTGCAAAGTGTGTATTTTGCAAATGCAGCCGCTGCGGTAGTGGTTAGTAAGGTGGGTTCAGCTACAGCAAATAAGCAGGAGATTTTTGCCTATTTAAAACGTAATAATCTCTTGGATTCCGTGCTTGTAAATGCAGAATTTTTAAATATTTTTGATTTACAGCAAGAATATCCATTTAATACGCAAATCCAAAAGATTCTAAAACGTAAGACGCCAAATTTCTATTTAGATAAATACATTGATAAAGAGTGTTTTGCGGAATTTTTAGAATCTCTTACGCAGTTAAAGCAAGATGGATTTAAGATAATTTTTACCAATGGCTGCTTTGATATTTTGCATTTAGGACATTTAGACTATTTGCATAAAGCACGCAATTTAGGGGATTTACTTATTGTTGGTTTAAATAGTGATGCCTCTATTAAGCGTCTTAAAGGCAACACGCGTCCTATTAATACACAGCAAGATAGAATCGCGCAGCTTTGTGGTTTAGAATGTGTAGATTTTGTGGTGGTGTTTGATGAAGACACACCGATTGAGTTGATTGCAAAAATTTGTCCTGATGTGCTGACAAAGGGTGCAGATTATATAGGCAAAAAAGTTGTGGGAAGCGAGTTTAGCAAAGAGGTGCGTTTGATAGAATTTATAGAAGGCAAAAGCACCACGCGTTTAATCCAAAAAATAAAGGAATCGTAAATGAAAGAAACAATTTTAAATGAAATCAATGCACATTTGCAAACTGCACAAAAAATGGAATCCCTAGTGAATACGATTGCAAAAGCGGCGCAAATGGGAATTGATACATTAAAAAACGGCGGAAAGATTCTATTGTGTGGTAATGGCGGAAGTGCAGCAGATTGCCAACATATTGCAGCAGAGCTTACAGGGCGTTATAAGCGTGAAAGAAAAGGTTTGTGCGCCATTGCTCTAACAACGGATACAAGCGCGCTAACTGCCATTGGCAACGACTATGGCTATGATTTTGTCTTTTCTAGGCAGTGCGAGGCATTAATGCAAAAAGGAGATTTGCTTATTGGAATCTCAACAAGTGGCAATAGTAAAAATGTCTTAAATGCACTAGAAGTTGCGAAGAAAATGGGTGGGAAGACGCTTGGGTTTAGCGGAAGAGATGGAGGCGCAATGCGTGCGCTATGTGATGAGCTATTGATTTCGCCAAGCTCTGATACACCACGTATTCAAGAAATGCATATTTTAATGGGGCATATCCTTTGTGAGCTAATTGAGCAAAATTTTTAGCAAAGTGTAGCAATGTTTTTTGAAAAAATGATTGATGTGTGCGGGGCAGGTGGATTTAGTCTGGAATCCGCATTGTTGGAGCAGCTTAAAAATGGTGGGATTAAGGCGAATTTTTCAGATTTGCACGCAAATCATAGTGGGATTTATTTCACCTATCCTAGCGGAAAGTTACAAAAAGTTTTACTTTATCACGCGAGGATTCCGGAATCTCTTTTTCGGATACAAGGCGATCCTTGTGTGCATTTATGTGGTTGTCCTAGTTGCCTAAAACACCTTGATGATTCAGAATTTTTAGCAGTTGTTGCTTTAGAAAAGCGTTTTTTTGTGGGGATTTATTCCCATAAGGTGCAGATTAAATTTTTTAACGATAAGCCCTTGCAACTCTGTCAAGATTGCGTGAAAATATTGCAATTTAATGGGAATTTAGCAGCATTTTTGGGTTTTTCATAATGGAGATTTCGTTATTTTGTTATTGAGGGATTCCATAGGAATCGTGGGGGTTTAAATGTGTTTTTATAATTTGTGCTTTTTCCTCTAAAATAATTTCTTTGATGGATTTATGGTTTGTTTGCGTTGGTGAATAGGCTTTAAGGGCGTTAAAGGTGTCAAAAACTACATTAAGAGATTCTAATTCTAGTGTATGTGGTGTGGAGCTAATACGCCCTTTAGAGTCCGCATTTAATAAGGCGAGTTGCAGTAAAAACAAATACTTATCGCGCTTAAAACTATCAAAAAACGTAATGCATTTTATTGGGCGCATTTCTTGTAGTTTATAAATTTTAATATGATTTTGAATCAGTGTTAGCATAGGTTTTTTGATGTAATTTGGCATTGCTATTTCAAGACAAGGCAGGACAAAATGTAAATGATCGTGTTCTTGTGAGTTGCCAAAGGTGCGGTAACAATAGGGCTTAGCAATATCGTGGTAGAGTGCAGCAAATTTCAAAATTAAGCCCCATTTGAGATTTTTTTTAAGGTAGGCAATCTGTGATAAAGTGAATTGCTTATGCGCTAGTTTGGTGATTATTTGCAACTCTAATTGTGTATCACACGACTCTATATTATCAGGAATTTGATGCAATGCCTTAAGTTGTAATTCCGCGATTCTTAATACTTCCATAGTGTGAGCAAATACCGAGCTTTCTAAATGGTGTAAATTGCCCTCTTTTAGTGTGGTTAGCGCATAAATTTTTGGAAAAATTACATCTAAAACGCCCAGCTCAAACAGCGTATTAAAAAACACATAGGAATTATTGCCCAAAAATACCATTTCTACTTCGCGATACACGCGATTTTTATCTAAAAATAGCAATTCATCACGCATTTTGTAGATGAGTACTTTTGTACTAGCGTGGATTTTCCATTCTATTCCAAGCCGAGCACGGAATCGTGCCACTCTTAGCACGCGTAAAGGATCTTCGCAAAATGCCTCACTAATATGGCGTAGAATCTTATTTTTTAAATCTTTGATTCCATCAAAAGGGTCATAGTAGGTTTGTGTTTCCTCTTCTAGCGCAATGGCATTAATCGTCAAATCGCGCCTTTTTAAGTCTTCATACAACGAGACTTGATGCACATTAACACTAAAGCCATTATAGCCGTGTGCGGTTTTTACCTCTGTGCGTGCAAGGGCGAGTTGCGAGCCATCGTTTTGTAAAAAGACGGGGAATTTTTTACCAACTTTTGGTAAATGTGCAAAATCTGCTTCACTAAATCCTACGGCAACATAATCCTTGTCTTTAATAGGTGCGCCAAGCAAAGTATCACGCACGGCACCGCCGACTAAATAGATTTTTTTAATACAATCCGTATTTGCCATCAATCCGCTTATAAATTACGCGCATTTTGGAATCTTTATCGTTAAAGACAAAAAATTGTTGAGAACTTCCTTTAAGCCTCTCCAATGCGTCTTCAATATCCAAAGGTTTATGCAAATCCAAATCCATAGGAATAATCTCATCGCTATCTTTGTTTGCTAAAGCTTCATCACGTAAGATTGCATTAGCGGTAAGTGCTTCAACAGGCGTGGTGTATTTTTTATTTTGCTTATCGTGCTGACGGCGTAGAATCTTGTGCATTCTCCCTATGGCGAGATCTACAGCGGTATAGAAGTCTTTATCACTTTGGTTAATGACTAGTGTGTTAGAGTGCGCAAGAGCCACCGTAATATCTACGCCATAGGCGCGCTTTTTCTTTTTTTCGTCTTTTTTATTACCTTTTTTTTCTTGAAAAGTAATCATCACGCGTGTGCTTAAAATATCCAATTGGTATTTATCAAGACTATCTGCTAGACTTAGGATATAGCCTTTCATCGCATTGGTTAGCTCAAAACGGCGGGAAGTAATAATGGTGTGCATATTTTCTCCTTATAAAATATTTTGCATACTATGGCGCAAAGTTTCTTGATTAATACTGATATTTTGCGATTCCATAAAAATTTCAAAAGCCAAAATTGCTTGATTAATCAACATTTGCTTCCCATCACTATGGGTAACATTGAGGCTTTTTGCTAGATTGAGAAAAGGTGTTTGTTTGCCATAGACTAAATCAAATGCAAATTTAGATGCTTTTAAAAGAGGCGCGAGAACTGCAGAATCCATAGGAAGCGAAGAGTCTGTTAGCCCTGCGGGTGTCGTATTGATGATTAAATCATAAGGAATCTTTGGTGTGAAATTTTCAAAGGTTGCACATTCAAAGGACTTAAAAGCTTCTAATCTTGCTGCGGAACGATTGATGATTGTTGGTGGGATTCTTTTTGTGTTTAAAATGCAAGCAATTGCTTTTGCAGAACCACCTGCCCCAATAATCAAGGCATTTTTGGGGTTTAGGGATTCTACACATTGATAGAATCCTAATGCGTCTGTGTTGTAGCCAAGCATTTTGCCTTTGTCAAAAACAATCGTATTGACTGCGCCAATTTCACGCGCAACCCCAAAAACTTCATCACACGATTGAAAAGCAATTTCTTTAAAGGGGACGGTGATATTTGCACCCTTTAAATGCAAACTTCTTAAGAAGTAAAAAGAAGTGTCCTTTTCAAGTAAATAGCGTCCATAAAATCCTGCAATTCCAAGTGCTTTAAAGGCGCAATTATGGAGAATCGGAGAAAGAGAATGTGCAATAGGATTGCCAATCACTGCAAATTGCATAGAAATCCTAATTGCGCGGAATTAAAGAGCGACGCACTACCCAGCCATTTTTGCCAGTGGCGTTAGAATCTTGAATTTTAACCCATATACCATTTTCCGCAAGGATTATAACAGAATCGTTTGGTGTTAATTTGCCTAGTATGCGCGCTTCTGTGTTTGGATTTTCTCTAATATTTAAGCTTGGTACTTTAGAGGCGTATAGACTTAGATTTTGAGATTCTGCATTGTTTGTATCTTTGGATTCTATTTTAGACGCCATTGCGGGTTCTATATTTTGTGCAACTTCTTGCTCCATTTCCTTTTTAACTTCTTGGGTGAAACTTTGTAATACCCAACCCACAGGATTTGCAGAAGTAGAATCGCCAATTAATGCCCACCCGTCTTGTTCGTCTAATTTAATAAATCTTGCATTAGCTGTAAATTTTCCTACAACGGCTGCATTAGCGTTAGGAGTTTTGCGGATATTTAAGGATCTAACATTTGTTGTTAAATAAATAGGTTTAGATTCTGGAAATTCTAAGTTTGCAGGTTGCGATTCTGGAAGCGGTGCAACCTCTTGTGTGGTTTGTGTATTTTCTAGTTCTGTTTGTGCAACCTGCGCAGAATCTTGAGGGCTTTGCACATCTTGGTTAGAATCTTGCGTGATTTGCATAGACTCTTCTTGGCTTATGGGAGTTTGCGCATTATTTTGTTTTTTAAAGAATTCAAATGCAAAATAATAAACTACAAAAGTCAGCAATAAAACAAAAATCGGTAGTGGATAAACTCTTAAAAACCTTTTTAAACTCTCAAGCATTGTAGTATTTCTCTTGTTTTGATTGCAAATATATAAGATGCGTAAGGTTTATTATAGCATAAAAATGCTATTTACACAAATTTCACGCATTTTTCTCCCTTTGCTAATTCGCCTAAAATATAGCCACCTGCTTCACGCGCGATGGAATCTGCATTAGCAGAATCGCAAACAAGCACCATTCCTATACCCATATTAAAAGTGCGGTATTTGTCGGAATCTTGCACATAGTGGCAAAGCATATCAAAAATTGGCAAGTGTTGAATGTTATGCTCTCGCACATTTGCGCAAATTCCATCTGGAAGTGCGCGCGGTAAATTTTCTACCAACCCACCTCCTGTAATATGCGCTAGGGCTTTAATTTTGTTTGAAAGTTTTTTGAAAGTTTTAACATAAATTTTAGTCGGTTCTAACAGCGTTTCAATGAGTGGTTTTCCCTCAAACATAGAATCTAGCGCAATATGATGCGCAGAAAGAATCTTACGCACCAAAGAATAGCCATTGGAGTGGATTCCGCTACTTGGAAGCGCAATCAATACATCGCCCACTTGTGCTTGTGAGGGACGCTCTATAATTTCTCTTTCTGCGATTCCAACTGCAAACCCCGCTAAATCAAAGTCGTTGTTTTGATACATTCCGGGCATTTCTGCACTTTCTCCGCCAATGAGTGCGCATTCTGCTTCTATGCAGCCTTTTGTGATTCCGCTAATCACTTCTAAAGCTGCATTTTTATCTAGTTTGCCTGTGGCGTAATAATCTAAGAAAAATAAAGGGGTGGCAAAATTGCAAATTAAATCATTTACGCACATTGCAAC
>JALEPE010000002.1 GCA_022766795.1 Helicobacter sp. | reverse complement strand
TTTTCTACAATAAAATCAATATCCTTATCCCCTCTTCCGCTAAGATTCACAAGAATCTTTTTGCCCTTTAACTCTGGGGCAATCTTTAATGCATAAGCGACTGCGTGGCTAGATTCAATCGCAGGAATAATCCCCTCTCCTTTGCTAAGCTCAAAGAATGCAGCAATGGCTTCTTTGTCGCTAATAGTTGCCACTTTCGTGCGTCCAACACTATGTAAATAAGCGTGTTCTGGTCCCACACTCGGATAATCCAATCCGCTTGCCACGCTATAAACAGGCGCAGGATTCTCTCCTTTATCCTTTAACATAATAGAATTAAACCCGTGCATAACGCCCTCACTTCCATAACTCAAACTCGCCGCGTGTTCGCCAAGCTTACTTCCACGCCCAAGCGGTTCTACCCCCACCAATTCCACAGAGTCATCAATAAATCCGCTAAAGATTCCCATTGCATTGCTTCCACCCCCTACACAAGCCGTTACAATATCCGGCAATTCTCCTGTCATCTCCAAAAACTGCTCCCTAGATTCCACGCCCACAATGGCTTGAAAGTCTCTTACCATTTTGGGAAAGGGGTGAGGACCCACCACAGAACCGATTGCGTAAATGGAATTATCCAAATCGCTTAAATATGCCTCAAATGCAGAATCCACCGCTTCTTTTAGGGTTTTTGCTCCTTTGGTCACAGGGACAACTTTAGCACCCAAAATTTTCATACGCACAACATTGGGGTGTTCTTTTGCAATATCCACTTCTCCCATATGCACTTCGCATTCTAAGCCAAAATACGCCGCCGCTGTTGCGATAGCAACGCCGTGCTGCCCTGCTCCTGTTTCAGCAATCAGCTTCTTTTTGCCCATAAATTTTGCCAAAAGTGCCTCGCCCATACAATGGTTTAGCTTATGCGCTCCGGTATGGTTTAAATCCTCGCGTTTAAGATAGATTCCAGCTCCACCATATTTTTTTGTCAAATTATGCGCGAAATAAATCGGCGTTGGACGCCCTTGAAAATGTTTGCGAATCTTACGCAATTCTGCGATAAAATCACTATTTTGCGCAATCAAATCATACGCCACATTGATTTCGTTCATTGCCTTTTTAATATTTTCTGGCACAAAACTACCACCAAACTTCCCAAAAAAACCATTCTCATCAGGAAATTGTTTCAAATAAGGTTTATCCATAAGTATCCTTTAGTAAAAATCAAAAAAATAAAAATAACAAAAAAGAGAAAAAGATGAATTAGGGGCGGAAGCCCCACCAAGCAGCAAATACAAAAGGAGCGGTATGTTTGATATAACAATGCTTCAAGACAACTCCTTTTTAAAATTTAGCAAAAATTGTAGCAAAGCAACTTTAAAATAAACTTAGCGTCTTGTAGTAAGCTTCATCATCCAACCATTGCTCCAACCGAACAATGCTAGAATGTAAAACACCTTACGCACCTCAAAATATGCTTCTCCATTAACAAAATCAAACTTCCCTAGCACCATTACAACGCACACAATAAGCAATAAAAACAAATTGAAGTATTCATAAGAGTCTAAATTTCTCCTAAGCTTCATACAATAATACCCGATAAACATTAACCCAAACAATAGCAATACGATATCAATGTAGCCATAGATTCCGCTTTTAAAAAATGGCATAATAGCAAAGCCAAAAAGAACACACACAATCACATTAAAACTCGGTTGTGTGAGTTGCAAAGCCCTACCAAACCTAGTGCTTTTATCAAATACAAGATTAAATGTGTATGCAAACGCAGGTAATACAAAAAATAAACAATAAAACGTATAATCCGCAATAATCTGATAAAGATTTTTATAAAAAGTATTCTCTTGCAATAAGAGTATAGAATCTTCAAGTGAGAAAAAGTCTAATATTGCGCGTTTTAACAAAAATATCTCACAATATACCAAAAATAAAAACAGACACAATACGATTCCAATAATCATACTATAAAATTTCGGTAAATGGCTAATATAAATACGCACAATATTAAAGACAGCAACAATAATGCCACATGTTAGTAAAATAATCCCAATATTAAAATACACGCCAAAGGGTTTCGTGGTAAGACGGAACATCTGCCCAAACTCTCCAAAAAAACTCGTTAAGACAAGCATTAGAATCGTAAAAAGTGCTAAAACGAAATATAAAGATGAAAAAACTAAATGAGGGACTGTAATTTTACTCATACTTAACCTTTAGGGATTTTTTTGAAAATAGCCATCAATGCCATCAGCAATGCCTAACGCAAGGGCTTTTTGATAATGGGTTTGATTGAGACTCTTACCCTCTTTTGGATGCGTAATATAGCCAATTTCTAAAAGCACGGAGGGCATTACTGCGCCTACAAGCACCCAAAAGGGACCTTCGCGCACACCCCCATCAACAACTTTTTGCTTTTTACGCAAAGACTGCAACATACCATATTGCACATCAATAGCCAAACGATTAGAAGCTACAATCCTCTGCGTATTTAAGGTATTTAAAAAAGATTGCTTGGAAAAATAATTCATCACTTCTGTATCGTCTTTATTTTCCAACGCAGCAACTTTTTTAGCCCTTTCACTCCTTGCTGTGGATAGAAAATAACTCTCAACACCCTCAAATTTTGCTTTATTCTCTGCAATCGCATTTGCGTGGATTGAAATAAACAAATCAGCATTTTTATTATTTGCAAAACTTGTTCTTTGACGCAAACCGATAAAAATATCCTTTTGTCTTGTCATATACACTTTATACCCGCGTTTTTTTAGTTCATCATTTAAATATTTACCAACCTTTAATACAATATGCTTCTCACATACCCTATCCACACCCATTGCACCACAATCTTTACCCCCGTGTCCCGGGTCAATCACAATCACTTTTCCTCTAGCACTCGTAGTTTTAGTTGTATTCTTTTTGAGATTTTGCGTTGTTTTTGGATTAAAATTGGATTCTTTAGAAGTCGCTGGTTTTTGCTGTATTTTAGTAGAATCTCCACTTTTTGTATTTCTTTCATCAAATAAAGCTGCAATGGAAATGCTATTATTCTGTATTTTTAAGTTTGGTATTCTAAAGCTTGCTTGCTTTTGATTCACATTTAAATCGATTTGAACCTGTTTGGGACTAGAAAATACTAAGCGCACCTTGTCTTTAGAGTTTTGTGCGATTCTAATACTCACATCATCTTGAAAATCAAACACCTTAGCACTACCTGCTAACTCTGCTTTAATATCATATACATAGCGCGTTGCATTATTGCTCTTTAATACAAAAGGCTCAAATATATCTGTTTTAACCCCTTCGTTAAAACTCAATATGATCCCATTCTCTAGTTGTTTCACAGCAGTAATTTTTAACTCCGCAAACAACCAAGAAGTTAGCAAGCATAATGCAAGTAAAAGGCGCATTGTTACCTTAATTCATCAATAATTTCTTGCACACTTTGGATTTTCTCAATCCGATAACCATTTGCGCCGGTAAAATATAATCCATTAATGGGATCGCCTAAATAGCCATCTCCCAAACCATCGGCGATACAATATCCCACCTTTTTTGCTTCCTCTCCCCTATGGCAAGGTGCAACACAATTACTCACACAAGCCACCCTAGAGGGCTTACCCTCTCTTAAACCCTTAATGACACCCGTAACAACCGCGCGCGCAGGATAACCCACAGGAGATTTAATCAACTCAATGTCCTCTTTTGTGACGTTTGGCATTAGAATGTTATAGTATTGTGCATCGCACTCCCTCGCACCTAAGAATCGCGTTCCCATTTGCACTCCGTTCGCACCCAACTCTAGCATTCTGTCAATATCTTTTCTATCCCAAATTCCACCTGCAGCAATCACGGGAATCTCTCCCCATTTCTTGCCCTCCTCTATCACTTCAGGCACAATCACTTCTAACTGATATTCTGGCTTGAAACAATCCTCATAACTCACCCCTTGATGTCCTCCACTAAGCGGTCCCTCCACAATCACTGCATCAGGGATTTTTTTATAACGTCCCTCCCACCGCTTACAAAGAATCTTTAAGGCTTTTGCGGACGATACAATAGGAATGAGCGCAATATTGGGAAAATTACTTGTAAATTCTGGCATATTTGTCGGCAATCCCGCACCCGTGATAATCATATTTGCCCCCGCCTCACAAGCGTCCCGCACCACGCGTCCGTATTCATTAATTGCATAAAGGATATTTGCACCTAGCGGATTCTCTCCACAAATTTTACGCGCATTCTTAAAAATCTCAAACAAGGCTTCGCGGGAATAAAAATTAATCGTATCAAAAGGGCGGCTTTTCACTGCCTTTTGCACAAATGCACTTTTTTGGTAATACCCCGTTCCAACACAAGAGATAATCCCCATAGCCCCCGTTTTTGAAACACTCCCCGCTAGATTATCCCAACTAATACCTACTCCCATTCCGCCTTGAAAAATAGGAATTGGAATCGTGTATTTACCGATTTTAAGAGGCTTTAGTGTCGTATTTGGCATAGATTTCCTTTATTTAATAATCACTTTTGCAAACTTGCGCTTCCC
This sequence comes from Helicobacter sp., assembly GCA_022766795.1. GTDB lineage: Bacteria > Campylobacterota > Campylobacteria > Campylobacterales > Helicobacteraceae > Helicobacter_D. Next base: position 21,090 of record JALEPE010000002.1, on the reverse strand, counting down.
AACCTGCAAGACATATTCTCCTTCTTGCAGATTCAACTTAGAATCCTCTACCTTTTGGCTATTTAGTTTCATTGCGCCTTGCTTAATTGCGCGTAAGCTTTCCGAATTAGAACTACACAATCCGCATTCTTGTGCTAATTGCGCAATCCAAATACCTTGCGGCTTCTCAAAAGTTTGCATATCACTTGGCAATTCCTCTTTCACAAACACTTTTGCAAATTCCTCTTTTGCGTGGAGCGCGGAATCCCTATCGTAATAACGCGTGATAATTTCTACTGCTAAATCCTCTTTTATAGCTTTTGGGTGCAAACTGCCCTCTGCCACACCTTGTTTTAAAGATTCAATTTCTTGCAAACTTTTAGAACTAAGCAACTCATAATACCGCCACATTAAAGAATCTGAAATACTTAAAAGCCTCCCAAACATTTCCTTTGGCTCTTGTGTGATTCCGACATAATTCCCCAAGCTCTTGCTCATTTTATGCACACCATCTAAGCCCTCTAGCAATGGCACCATTACAACAGATTGTTCCTTATCTAGCCCATAAGCTCGCTGCAAATGGCGTCCCATTAACAAATTAAATTTCTGGTCTGTGCCACCAAATTCAATATCGCACTTCAACGCCACGGAATCATAACCTTGCAAAAGCGGGTAAAAAAACTCTACGATACTAATGGGATTCTGTGCTTTGAACCGCTTTTCAAAATCGTCTCTCTCTAGCATTCTAGCCACTGAAAATTTCGCCGCTAATTCAATCATTCCGCGCGTTCCTAGAGAATCTAGCCAACTAGAGTTAAACACAATCTCCATTTTAGAGGAATCAAGCACCTTATACACCTGCTCCTCATAAGTTTTTGCATTTGCCAACACCTGCTCTTTACTTAAAGGCTTCCTTGTTTCGCTCTTGCCACTTGGGTCGCCAATCATTCCTGTAAAATCGCCAATGAGAAAATAAACTTTTGCACCATATTTTTGAAAGGTTGCAAGTTTTTGTAAAAGCACCGTATGCCCCAAATGCAAATCCGGAGCAGTAGGGTCAAATCCCGCCTTCACACTAAAAGTTTTGCCCTCTTTAAAATACGCGCTCACCAAATCCTTAATGTATTCAAACCCAATAATCTCTTGTGTGCCGCGTTTAATTTCCTCTAAAGCCGTATTGATTTGCGATTCTACACTCATCTCTTTCCTTTAATTTGCATAAGCATCTTTTAATGCCTGCACTTCAATAATTTTATAATTACTGCCCAATAAATTTTTAATCTCTTTAATGTCTGCAATGCTAGATTCAAAACGCAATTCACAATGCGTTGCGTAAGTGCTTTTTTGAGAACCTAGCTCCACGCCTAAAACATTAATATCGTGCTTTGCCAAAAAGCTCAAGAAATTTGCCAATACACCCTTTTGATTCTCTAATGCAACGATGAGTTTATAGGCTTGTAATTTATCCTCTAGCCAATCCACATAAAGCATTTTAACGCCTTTTTGAATCTCCAAATACGCTCGCTCACAAAGCTTATGATGCACAAAAGCTTTTGAACCGCTCTTAAACGCAATAATGGAATCCCCAAATTTCGGGTGGCAACAATAATCAAACACCGCTTGATTAATAGTATGGTTGGTTTCAATCACCAAATTATCAAAATGCAGTTCTTTTAGCTTTAGGATTCTAATTTTAATCTGCTCTATTAAACCTGCATTTTGTTTATAGAAATTCTTAATGCGATTCTTAACATCTTTAAGATAACTCACATCTGTTGTCGCACGATAAATGCTGTCCTCCAAATTATTTTTCACCACATAGGCTTCAATTTCTTCTGCGCTTTTGCCAAAAATAGTTGCGATGATATTAATTGCGCTTTTGCGCTCAATCTCTTTAATCCGCGCCGCGCAATTCATTCTAATTTGACTTTTTGCACGAGAAGTTTTGACTGCATCAATCCAAGAACAGCGTAGAATCGTGTCTTTTGCGGTAATGATTTTTACAATATCTCCGCTTTTAAGCGTTGTTAAAAGCGAAGTTTTTTGGTTATTAACATAAGCTTCCTTTGCACAATCCCCAATATCTGTATGCACCGCATAGGCAAAGTCAAGCACTACTGCACCAATAGGCAAGGAATAATTATCCCCATCAGGCGAAAACACTACAATATCTTCACGATACAAGTCGTTTTTTACAAGCTCATAAAATTCCTCAATGGAGTTGTTTTGGAATTGCAATTTATTCAGCCAATCAAGGCTAGGTCCCGTGCTATTGCCACCGGTTTTGTATTTCCAATGCGCCGCGATTCCATATTCTGCACTTCTGTGCATATCCTCTGTGCGGATTTGCACTTCAAAAATAGCGGAATCATCAAAGAGGGTGCTATGAATGGTTTGGTAACCATTTTCTTTAGGCAATGCAATATAATCTTTAAAGCGCGACATAATGGGCTTAAATCTCAAATGCAGAATCCCTAAGATTTTATAGCAATCCAAAGGTGTTTTCACAATCACACGGATTGCAAGTAAATCTAGCACCTCATCAATAGAGATTCCTTTGCGCTGCATTTTAAGATAAATGGAATAATGCCGCTTAATCCGACTTGCAATGCTAAATTCCCCCTCTGGCACACCCTCTTGCTCAAGACTTTTTCTTATCTTTTGAATAAAGGCATTGAGCTTTAACTGAATCGTTTGCTTATGGCTTAAAAAATAATCCTCTATCCTGCGATACTCTTGTGGAAAAATATAATAAAAACTTCTATCCTCTAGCTCATTTTTCAAAGAGGAGATTCCAAGTCTATGCGCAATAGGGGCATAAACAACGAGAGTTTCTTCCGAGATTCTCCTTTGTTTATTGGGTGGCAATGCGCCAAGTGTTAGCATATTATGCAATCTATCGCAAAGCTTGACGACAAGCACACGCACATCTTTCACGGAAGTAATTAGCATTTTACGGAAGCTTAAAGCCGCCACAACAAGCTTTTCATTGGAATGTGAAGCGGGTAATTCCTCTGCGCGTATGGCGACAATTTTGGTTAATCCATCTACCAAAGACGCAATATCCTCGCCATAATCGCGCCGAACATCCTCTAGCGTATATTCTGTATCCTCCACAACATCGTGCATTAGTGCTGCACACACCATCACCTCATCACCACCAAAATACGCTACAATACACGCTACAAGCAAGGGATGCACGATATAAGGCTCTCCACTCTTGCGCTTTTGACTCTTGTGCGCTTCTGTTGCAAATGCAATGGCATTTTGAACATTTGGAGTAACTTCCACCAAAGAATACAATAATTCTGTTGCTGCCTTTGGCGATTTAATTTCCGCAACTTCTTCTAAAAACTTCAAACCTTAACCTTGATGTATGTTAATTTTGTGTATCTTCTATCTTTTCTAAGCCAATTTTGCCTTCTGCTACTTCAAGCAAAGCAATATCCGAGAGTTTGTCTCTTTTAATATCTTTTTTGACAAGCGGTGCTGCACCCCGACTTAATTCATCAATTCTTGCAAACAAAATATTGGATAGCAAATATCTATCGCCATTGACTTTTTCTAATGCTTTGGAAGCAATTTCTTCTACTCTCATTTTTTTCCTTTATTTTAATTAGATACCCTAGAATACACTGCGCTAGACTCGCCTTGTATAATCTTAAGCAAATTCCCCTCACGCAACATATTGCAAACCACAATCGGCAAGGAATTATCTTTTGCAAGTGCTATTGCTGTGTCGTCCATTACCTTAATATTATCTTTTAAGGCTTGTTCGTAGCCGATTTGTTGTAACATTACCGCATCGCTAAACTTCGCAGGATCTTTATCATACACGCCATCCACTTTTGTAGCTTTAATAATCATCTCTGCGCCAATCTCCACCGCGCGTAGAGTTGCCGCCGTATCTGTGGTAAAAAACGGATTCCCGGTTCCGGCAACAAAAATCACCACGCGCCCTTTTTCTAAATGCCGAATCGCGCGGCGATTAATATAACTTTCACACACTTCTTTAATCTCCAACGCACTTTGCACACGCACATCTAAACCATAATATTCCAACGCTTCTTGCATTGCCACACCATTAATCACCGTGGCAAGCATTCCCATATAATCTCCACTTGTGCGGCGAATCAAACCCCCCTTGGACGCACTCACACCGCGCACGAAGTTCCCACCGCCAATCACGATTCCTACTTCAATTCCGGCTTCCACAAGCGTTTTAAGCTCACTTGCTAAATAGTCCAAAACTTTACTTTCAATCCCAAAGCCACTCTCACCCGCTAACGCTTCCCCAGAATACTTAACCAAAACGCGCTTTGCCATAAACTAGCCCTTAATTTTAGTTTCAAAATTCGCAATTTTAATCAAAACTTACTTAATAATCGCGTAAATTTCACACTCACCTGCTAATTTCATCATTTTTTTGACGCAATTCCTCTATTCTTTCTTGTTGCAACTCATAGGCTTTTTGTATTTTTTGACTCAAACTCTCTTTGGAATTATTTTTAGGAATATCTTTGCGTCCGTGCAAACTCTCAAAATGTTCTATATGTTTTTGTATGCCGATATTTTGTTCTAATTGCAAATGGTTTAGATTTTTCTCTTGCAAATCCTTACTTAAGGAATCCAAATGCCTCTTAAGATTCTTTTTTAACTCCTTTTGTAAGGGCGAATCCAAAGGTGAATCTTGGGATTCCAAATCCTCTTTGGATTGGTTAGAGTCTTGATTGTTTTGAGATTTTATTATTTGTGATTCCGCATTTTCTGGCTTTTGTGTGTCTTTTTTCTCCTCAAAACACCCAACAAATACTAACACAAAACACAAAATAAAAAATCGCCCAAAAAATTCCAAAACCACCCCTTAAAAATTAAATATAAAATTCTCTCTATTCTCTGCTTTAATCTTTCTTAGCCCATTTTTTTAAGCGCAAATCATTCAAGAAATTAGGCTATAATAGCGCGAAATAAAAGGAGCAAAAATGACTTTAATTGTAAAGAATGCAGATTCTAAGATTTTATCAGTTTTAGAAAGTCTTAAAATGTTTAACCCGAAGTTGAATATTCAAGAGGAATGCCCCATTTGCGGAGCATACGACTATACTTTAAGCCCCAAAGCAACAAAAAGGCTTAAAAAAGCGATAAAAGAGGTAAAAAAGGTGATGTGGTAAGCTATAAAGATTTTGAAAGCTTCAAAGCAGATTTAATGCGATGAAATACACCATTTAAGCGCACCAAAGATTTTAAAAAATCTTTCAAAAAACTAAGCGCAAAAGACAAAGAAAATGTGTTAGAGTTTATCCAAAAACTTGCCAAGGATACGATAAATAAGGAATCGCTAAAAACCAAATATAGAGACAACAAGCTAAAGGGTGAGTTTCAAGGATGTAGGGAATGCCATATTAAGTCTGATTTACTCTTTATCTACCAAAAGAAAGACTATGTTTTAACGCTTCTATGCGTAGATGTAGGCTCTCATAGTGAGTTGTTTGAATAAAAAGTATAGAACTTGATATGTTTGGAAAATGGTGTAGCAAATACACCAAAAATATATAAATTTTACTAGAATAAAGGAATCGGAAATGAAAAATCTCTTTTTTGACACGCGAATCCTAGATAAACGCGCAAATGACGAACTTCTAATCCCTAGTGAGATTCTAATGGAAAATGCCGCGCGGGGAATGCTAGAATTCTTACACCCAAAACTTAGCTCAAATAGCAGAATCCTACTTGTCTGCGGAAGTGGAGACAATGGCGCGGATTGCTTGGCATTAGCACGAATGCTCTATGGAATGTGCAAACTTAGCATTTATGCACCCTTTGGAGCAAAAAGCACCTTGTGTCAATGGCAATTAGACTGCCTAAAACGCATTGCAAAAGCCCAAAATTTTCAAGACATAGAATTTTTAGAAAGCCTAACACCCCCCCTCAATGCAGAAATTGTCGTTGATGGAATCTTTGGCGCAGGATTCAAGGGGGAGCTAAACGCAAAAAGCACAGAAATTTTAAAAATCCTCAATGCAATGAACGCACTTAAAATTGCCTGTGATATGCCAAGCGGAATCACACAAAATGGCACACTAGGCGGAGAGATAGCTTTTAAAGCCGATTTCACGCTAACAATGGGTGCGCTAAAGGTGGCATTATTTTGCGATGAAGCAAAAGATTTTGTTGGGGAGGTGCAGCAGCTACCTTTAGGAATCTCTCCTGCAATTTTTGAGACACCCTCCCCGATACAATTATTAGAAAAAAGCGACTTCAAGCCTCCTGTGAGAGAGAAACAAAACACGCATAAAGGAGATTTTGGGCATTTATGCGTTTATCTTGGAGAGAAGCAAGGGGCTGGAATCCTATGCGCCCTAAGCGCACTACAAAGCGGTGCGGGGCTTGTAAGTGTGCTTGGCAATACCAAGAATCTACCCTACTCTTTAATGCAAACCACAGAGATTCCGCATAACACAAGCGCAATCGCTTTGGGAATGGGGCTTGGAAAAGGGCAAAGCTTAGAATCGCTTTTTGAGTTTTTACACACACGCAATGTGCCACTTCTGCTTGATGCGGATATTTTTTATTACACAGAGTTTATGCAATTTTTAACCTTGCAAGACATTATCCTAACCCCACACCCAAAAGAATTTACACAGATTCTAAAGGCAACAGGGATTGCAACAATTTCTACACAAGAATTACAAAAAAACAGAATCGCTTACGCGCAAAAGTTTTGCTCCCATTATCCAAACGCAACACTCATATTAAAAGGTGCAAATACCCTCATCGCACACAATCAAAGGATATGGATTAATCCTTTTGGCAATAATGCCCTTGCTAAAGGTGGTAGTGGCGATGTGTTAAGCGGAATCCTAAGTGCGCTTCTAACGCAAGGGTATAGCCCTTTGGATTCTGCCATTAACGGCGTGTTAATGCACAGCTTTTGCGCAGAATCCTATTGCAAAAAATACAATAATTTTTCGCTAAATCCCCTTGATTTAATTGAGCAAATCCGCTACATTTAAATAAAAATTTAAAGGATATTAAATGCAAACAGAAACCCTAAAAATCGGAAATAAAAGCTTTCAAAGTCGCCTCATTGTCGGTAGTGGCAAATACAAAGACTTCCAAACAACTTTGGACGCCACCCGCGCTTCAGAGGCAGAAATAATTACCGTTGCGATTCGGCGCGTGAATATCACAAATCCCAATGAAGAGAATCTCTTAGATTATTTCAAAGGAAGCAAGATTCAGTTTTTGCCAAATTCTGCGGGTTGCGTCAATGCAGAGGAAGCCATTGCACTCTTTCGCCTCACGCGTGAGGCTACGGGCATTGACTTCATTAAACTAGAAATTATCGGCGATACGCAAAAAACACTTTATCCCGATGTTTTAGAGACGCTCAAGGCTTGTGAGATTCTAGCAAAAGAGGGCTTTTGCGTACTTGCATATAGCAACGATGACCCCATTATGGCGCGACATTTAGAAAATGTGGGAGCAAGTGCGGTAATGCCTCTTGCCGCGCCCATTGGTAGCGGACTTGGCATACAGAATCGCTACAATATCGCCTTTATTAAAGAGGCAATTTCTGTGCCTCTAATTGTAGATGCGGGTGTAGGTTGTGCCTCTGATGCTGCGATTGCAATGGAGCTTGGAGCAGATGCAGTGCTAACAAACACCGCCATTGCACAGGCAAAAAACCCGATCCTAATGGCACAAGCAATGCGTGATGCGGTGCGTGCAGGACGCGCAAGCTACCTTGCAGGTAGGATTCCCAAAAAAGCCTACGCCACCGCAAGCTCACCTACAGATGGAATCGCAAACCTCTCGTTATAGTAAAAATTATGTTGCACTTAGAAATTTTTTTACTTGGTGTTACTCTAGCCGTAGATGCTTCAGTGGTGGCATTTTCTTATGGATTATGCGAAAAATGGCGCATAGGAAATGGAATCCAAATCGCGCTTGTAACTTCCTTTTTCCAAGCATTAATGCCACTGCTTGGCTGGATTCTAATCTGGTTTGCAAGTGAGAATCTTGCACAATTTGCGGACACTTTTGACCATTGGGTTACTTTTCTTATCTTTTTGGTTTTAGGATTAAAAATCATCAAAGATTCTAGCTCCAATGAGGAAGAGCAAACGCAAAAAAGCCTTTCTTTTTGGGTTTTGCTCCTTATTGGAATCGCCACAAGCATAGACGCACTTGCTGCAGGTGTGTTAATTTTCTCACAAAATGAACCTTTGTTAAGTAGTGTTTCTTGGATTGGTGTGATAACTTTTGCTTGTGTTATTTTAGCCTATATGCTTAGTAGAACACTTACAAAAATCCCCACACGCATTCTTGAAGTGGGTGCTGGGTGCATTTTGATTGCGTTAGGATTCAAGGTTCTAGCAGAGCATACGCTCCTTAGCTAATTGTTTGCTTAGATTGCTTCATCTTTTACTTTGTTTGCTCCTCGCAATGACAAAATCCAAAGCGTCTGCCACTGCGTCATTGCGAGATTCCACTTGTGGAATCGTGGCAATCTATAATCTAGCAAAAAATCAGATTCAACAATAGAATCTTAGGTTTGGAATTGTCAAGATTAATGTATACTTGATTATGGATTGCTTCACTTCGTTCGTAATGACGAGATGGCAGTATGTCATTGCAAGAAAATTTGAAAAATTCTCGGGGTATGCATTTGCGTTTGCATTTGCACCCGTTTCAGCGCAAATCTATAATTTTTCGCTTCTTTAAGGATCATTGCAAAAATCACTTTATGCAAGATCATAGATTGCTTCAGCTAACACCTCGCAATGACAAAGTTAAATTTTAATTTATGCTACAATCCCATTTAAAAAAGGCAACTTTTGCAAGGCTACATTCTAGGCACAACGCGAGTGCGGGAGGAGGATTTACTCGTTAGAATCCTAACCCAAACCCACCTGCACACACTTTATAGATTCTATGGTGCGCGACATAGTGTCGTGCATTTAGGACACAAGATTGATTTTTCTATTGAACACGATATGAGAGAAATTGGAAAATTACGCGAACCCCTGCATTTAGCTTTTGTGTGGGAAAAAGACACACAAAGGCGGTATTTTTGGCAACAATATCTAAACCTCTTAAACGCGCATTTAAGGGATATTTCCCATTTGGATTCCTTTTATTTTGAACATTTAGAGGAAGGTGCAAAACGGCTAGAAATTGAGAATCCCAAACGCGCAATGCTAAATTTATATGCGAAATTATTACGCTTTGAGGGGCGAGGCAATACCTTGCAAACTTGTCTTATCTGCGAACAACCTTTGCAAAACGAAATTGTTTTAGGCAGGGGTTTAGTCTCTGGACACAAATCCTGTATGCAAGGAGCGGTGTTTAATCAAGCACATATTGCACTTTGGCTCTCTTTACAAGGAGAATTTTTAGAAGAAGTAGAAGTAGATAATCTCTGGAATCTCTTAATGCAAGGGATATAGAAAGCTTCATATTATCCTTAGCATGCAAGATTCTGTTTTTAAGTTTTTTGATATAACCAAAAAAAATAGAATCGCAAAGTGGTACAATTCCTCATAACTTTTGCTATAATTTACAAAAATTAAAGGAATCTTATGCAAAAACTTTTGAAAATTCAGCCCTATTTTTTAGCTTTATACTTGTTAGGTATCGGTGTAGCACTGGGCGCGATTGTCACAGCTGGAGCATTTAGCGCACCTGCAATTTTTCGTGCTTCAGCGATTGTGCCAGATTTAAATATCACCGTGTTTCAATCTGGAATCCTAATGACAAGCATTTTTATGAAGTTAAACACACTTTTAAACGCTCTAGCAATCTTTATTCTCATTTATGAGATTCTTTCTTTACGCGTTAATGGTGCTAAGATTGCGCCTATTTTAGGGGCAATCAGCATTATTTTAATCTTTCTTTTCACGCTTTATTATACGCCTTATATCCTACACGCACAGAGTTTAGGGGAAAGTGGAATCGCTAATGCAACGTTTGATACAATGCACACGCAATCCGTGGTTGTGTTTAAGGCACTAATGGGGAGTTTATGCTTGCTCTTTATTGTTAGGGTTCTAAAGGCACTTAATAGCGGTTGCAAAGGTAAATAAAGTCGCAATATTGACACGCATCGCGCTTCTCCGTTAGGGAGTAATCCACTTCCTTTGCGTCCTCCTTTATTGCTTGGAGTTTTTCTTGTAGAATGCTAGCTTTTTGCACTAAATCACCTTCTTTTTTGATGGCTGCATCGTATAAATCATAGAATCCTGCGTCAATCTGGCAGTTTGGGTATTGCTTTTGCATTGCCAAAAAATAAATGGGAAGCTGAAAATCTACCGCCTTCGCATAGCTTTTTTGCGAGTCAATCTTTAAATTTTTCTTATATTTATAATCCAGCACCAACACGCGCTCACCCATTCTATCCACTCTATCTATACGCCCATTTAATGTGAATCCTGCACATTCAATGGAAAAATCCTGTTCTAACGCTATTGGAATCCAACCCTGCCTTAAATGCTCTTTTTCATACAAAAAAACATTTTTTAAATATTTTTTTGCAAGCTCACTATCAAACCGCTCCCGCGCACTTGCACTTCTATTTAATTTCTCGCACAACGCATAATAAAGCATATCTGTGCTAACATCTGCATTAAATACATCTTCATACACTTCCTTTAGCGCATTATGGATTTTACTCCCAATATTACCATTTTCTATTTCTTGGGATTTTAGATTTAAAATATAGCGGTAATAATACTTGCGCTTGCAGGTTAAGAAACACTGCAAACTTGTCGCACTAAAACTTTTAGCCTCCAAAGGTGCAATAATTGCACGATTCTTGTAATGCAGCGCATTGCCTTTGATAAAATACGCACTATACTCTAAACTCGTCTTTTGCAGTGGAATCTCGCCAAATATGGAATCCTCTAGTAGAAAACGTGAGGGCTTACTCTCATCATTATTTAGGCATAAAATACACGCTGCCTTAGCCTTAGCAAGCAACTGATTATAATAATGCTTTTGTAAGTTTTCACGACTTTTGCGCGTTGGAAGCCCGACCTTTTCTCTAATGCTTGTATTTAAGAAAATATCCTTATCGCTAATGGAAGGCACATTTTGTGCATTAAATTCTGGAATTATCACATATTCTAAATGCACTCCGCGTGTCTCTAGGATTCCAATCACACTAATGCGCCCACCACCTATATCGTCCAAACTTTTAGATTTCAACATCTTTAAAAACGCTAAAATTTGCTCGTTAATACGTAGCTGCTTTAAATATGGAAGGGAAAATTGAAACTCCTCTAACGCTTCTAGGGCTTTTTCTTTTATCCTTAAATTTTCTTTTTCTAATTGTGCATTTAAAAACTCCACAAATACATCAAAGTTTTGAAATGCACACTCATCGGATTCTATCAAGGATTCTATTTCTTTAAAAAATCTAGCATTTTGCATTGGAATCCCCATTGCATAATTAAAATTCCGCGCCTTATCAAAAAGCTTCAAATACTCCATAAAACTTTCATCAGGCAGCACAATATGGATTTGTTCAGGCTGCACGCCCTTTTGCAACCAAATATCCATCTGCGCGAAGATTCCACCCACTTCTGCGATTCTATCTTGAAACTCCAACAATTGTAAATCACACACTCTTGCGCTCTCTCTTTGAAATTCCAAAATGCTAAATGCTTGATTTTTTAAGGCAATTTTATAGAATCCATATTCAAGTTCTAACCCAAAGAGACTCACATAATAATCTTGATTGAAGCTATCCAAATGTAGCTCAAAAACAAGCGGAATGCAAGCAGAGAGTTGCTTAAAAATTTGCATTTCAAAACGGCTTAAAAACCCATCTACTTGCACGATAATACGTTCAAACTCACGCAATAATTCAAAAGTAATTTGATAATTTTCTAAAAAATATTTATCAAAAAATTGTGCTTGCGCAAGAAGCTTCTGATACTCTGCAAATACAGCCTTCAAAACATTTAAATGGTCATCATAAAAGGCGTAAATATCTAACTTTTCTAGTGCATTAATTTGCACACATTCTGCGCATAATTCATCATAAAATTTTAAAAAAAAACTAGAATTCTGCAAAAACTGCGTAAAATTTTTTGCAAACTCGCCCAACTTTTGCGTATTGCTCGCACAAATCGCACGATACAAGTAAAATTCCCGCAAAAAAGGTGGAATCCTACATTTATTCTCTACACGCAAAATAAAGTCTAAAAACTCCCCAATTCCTTTTGCATTGGGCAAAAAATCATTCTCGTAATGCTGTGCAAAAAACTGCTTCATTGCACGCGCGCTAGAGAATAGATATAAAGTTTCCACTATGCTAACACGCCTTTAGCGACTTTAACAACATTCTCTACACTAAAACCAAAATGCTTAAACAGCACCTCGCCCTTGCCACTTGCGCCAAAGCCTGACATTCCTATGACGCTATCCGCGAAAGCATACCATTCTAAGCCCCGACTTGCTTCAATGGCAATCACTTTACCTTGCAACAATGTATCACGATAATTTTTATCTTGTTCCAAAAATAAATCGTAGCTTGGCACACTCACAACACGCGTTGCGATTCCATCTTTTTCTAATGCTTCTGCACTTTGCATTGCTAAAGCCACCTCACTACCCGTTGCAATAAGTGTGATTTTGGGTGCAACTGCAGAATCTTTTTTGATATATGCACCTTTTAGCACTTGCTCCTTTTTAACTTCTGCATACAGAGGCAAGTTTTGACGACTTAATACAAATGCGCTTGGGGATTCCAACTCTAGCGCGACTTGCCAGCACGCAATATTCTCAAAGCCATCACAAGGACGGAATACCTTTAAATTTGGCATTGCTCTAAAATGACTTAATTGCTCAACAGGCTCGTGTGTCGCACCGTCCTCACCCACACCTATGGAATCGTGTGTCCAAATATAAAAAACTTTACTTCGCATTAGACTTGCAACACGCACACTTCCTGCCATATAATCACTAAACACAAAAAATGTTGCGCAAAATGGCAAAAACAAGCCATAATTTGCAAACGCATTACTAATTGCGCCCATTGCGTGTTCTCGGATTCCAAAGTGCAAATTTCTACCATTTGGAAAATCGCCTTGTCCTTTTAGTTCTGTATTATTAGATGGTGCTAAATCTGCACTCCCTCCAACAAATCCAGGCAAGCTTTGTGCAATCGCGTTCAAAATCGCCCCATTACTAACGCGCGTTGCCATACCCTTTCCATTTGCAACTTCCTGCGCAAAATTCGGATAAACAATGCTAGAAAAATCTGGACTTAGCATTTTTTCTAACAACCCTGCCTTTGTGCTATTTTTACACTTTTCCTCCCAACAATGATTAGCCAAGGCACCAAGCTCTGCTGTATTTTTAAAACGCAACGCGGAAGTATTTGGGATAAAAAATTCTGCTTCTGGATTAAAGCCTAATTTTTCTTTAGATAAAGCAATCTCCTCTGCGCCCAAAGGTGCGCCGTGCGCTTTATGCGAGCCACATAGATTCTGTGCACCCCTAGCAATTTGCGTATTTGCGATGATTAGCACAGGTTTGCCTGCGCTTTTAGCGCGTTCTAGCGCGGAATCAATCTCTAAAAAATTATGCCCATCTACACTTAACACTTCCCAGCCTTGCGCTTCAAAGCGCATTTTAACATTCTCACTCCACGCAACATTACAATCCCCTTCAATTGTAATGTTATTAGAATCATAAATCACAATCAGATTATCTAAGCTATGGTGTCCTGCTAATGCACAGGCTTCATAAGAGATTCCCTCCTCCAAATCCCCATCACCACATAGACAATACACTTTATGATTAATGAGTTCTGTATCAAGCAAATTTTGCGCAAGCTTCCCAGCCATTGCGAATCCTACCGCATTTGCGATTCCTTGCCCAAGTGGTCCTGTGGTGATTTCAACACCTTGTGTGTGCTTATACTCTGGATGTCCGGGGGTTTTAGAACCAAATGTTCTAAATGCCTTCAAATCCTCCAAACTCACATCAAACCCCCATAAATGCAACAAAGAATACACAAGCGCACTCGCGTGTCCGCCACTAAACACCAAGCGGTCGCGGTTAATCCAATTTGGGTTTTTAGGATTCACTCTTAGATGATAGCCTAGCACCACTGCAACATCTGCTAATCCCATAGGTGCGCCCGGATGACCACTATTTGCGCGTTGCACCATATCCGCACATAGAAATCGCAACGCATTTGCCATTAAAGCATATTCACTCATTTCATTTTTATCTAACATATTCCATCCTTTTTGCGACTCCATATCGCTTAATTTAAATTAGTTTCTTAATTAAAGAATCTTTTGCACTTTCACGCATCTAATATCTTCCTTGCAAGTTTTGCAACGGAATCTCTCACCTCTTTCAATGCGCCTATGAATATCTAGTGGCACATCGTGAATCTTGCCCTCACAATCACAAGCATAGTAATAAATTTCATTAGTTGGCAAATCACAAACATCTGATACTTTAGAATCTGCATTTTCTGCAATTAACATACTGCGACGAAAATGCTCAATTTTCATATCTTCTTTTAAAATATGCTCCAAAAGCCACTTTTTTGCAATAACGTGTAACTTTTCTTTCATATCATTAACATTTTTAACATTTTTAATGAGTGTTACAAGACTTTTTGTAATTTCACTATGAATTTTTTTATGTTCCTCTAGGTTTGGATAACCAATTTTTTCCATATATTGCTCTTCATCGTGAAAATGCTCTTTAATGTAATTAAAAAATCCAAGTAACATTTCCCGTATTTCTTCTGATGTTACCCGACGATTTAACATCACATACGCTTGTTTTGCCAAATCAAAGAGTTGCTTATGCTGTGCATCAATGTGTGCATTATGAATGCTATAAGAATTATCCCATGCAATCATTACTTCTCCTTTTTGTCTAGCTTAAATTAGCTTTTAACCCTTAAAAACTCTCCATATAAATCCTCTAATCGCTTAAGACTCTCTACATAATCACCATTCTTTGGCATTCTTGATTCCAATAATTCCAAACGCTTTTTTAGGTATGCAAAAAGCTGATATTGAATATCTGGAATCTTATTCAAATCATCACTCATTCCCTTATGAATCGTCTTTGCTGGGACACCAACTGCTGTAGAATTAGGAGGCACTGGACGAATTACCACAGAATTTGCACCAATCTTAGAATTTGCACCAATAACAATATTCCCTAGCACTTTAGCTCCTGCCCCAATAATCACACAATCCTCAATCGTAGGGTGCCGTTTCGTGCGCTCTAAACTCACCCCTCCTAAACTTACACCTTGATAAATCATTACTTCATTGCCCACTTCTGCTGTTTCACCAATCACCACACCAACTCCGTGGTCAATAAAGACGCGATGTCCAATTTTGCACGCAGGATGAATATCTACATTTGTTAGCCATTGCGTAATTCCCATAAGAATCCTAGCCAATGCCTTAAAGCCCTTATTATGCAAACAATGTGCGATTCTATAATGCACTAAAGCAATCAATCCGGGATAATTAAACAATAATTCAATCTTAGAATTAATTGCGGGATCCTTTTCTAAAATGACTGCAAAATCCTCCTTAATTGTGCCAAAAAGTGTTGTGGCATAATTCAAGACTTCTCTCCTTGCGCTTTAAACACCGTCCTTAAATAACCATTTTCACTTAGCATTACATAAAGCTGTCCTAAAACTTCCTTTTTAGCCTCTTCTGAAATCTCATTGCTATCATCAAGTCGCTGTTTTAAATAGCGTTCAATTTCTTTTGTGTCATAGTCCAAATCGTCTAAAACATCTAAAATCGTCTGTGCTTCTAGCAAATTCTCCACTTCATAATCATTGTCTTCCTCATTAAATACCACACTAAATTCCGTAGGATGCGTGAAAAGGTTATGGCTCATTCCAAGCACTTCTTGATATGCACCAACCAAAAAGAATCCCAAGAAATATTCCTCTTCATTGACGTCAATATCATGCAAAAATAATGGCGCATTTTTATCAAATGCCACTTCGCCATCACTATCACAAGTAATATCCCAAAGCGTTGCAGAACGTGTGGGGCGACGATTTAACCTATCTAGCGGAATCACAGGAAAATTTTGCTTCAAGCCCCAATAATCAGGCAGGCTTTGAAAAAAGCTACAATTTAGCAAATACCGCTCTTGCACCTGCTCTTGGATACGAATAATATCACTATGGTTTTTGTGTTTTAGAATCTTAATCACTTTTTTAATAATCAAATGCACTAAAACTTCGGTATTGCTACGATCTTGTAAATCCACATACCCCAAATCAAAAAGTGTTAGCAAGGACTCCATATGCTCTAAACTATCGTGTAAATATTCTATAGCGTAACGTTCGTTGATCGTGTTATATAAATCTAAAAGCTCCTCCACCAATGGGGGATTCTTGTCCTTTAAATGCAAGGCTTTTTCATCGTATTCTTGGGAAAATAATTCCAAAACAGGCGCAATTAAGACCGCGTGGCTTGCAGAAACATAGCGTCCCGATTCAATGAAAATATCTGGTTCTGGCTCTTTTTTATTCTTAGCGATTTCTTTAAGTGTAAAAACTACATCTCCACTAAACTCGGCAAGCGTATAATTGCGATTTTGCTGATTTTCGTGCTGTGCATATTCTACGGCAAGCCCACCACCGATATTAACATTATTGAGATTCTTTGCCCCCATTTTTCGCAGCTCGGCATAAATATTTCCCGCCTCACGCAATGCCTTTTTTAGCGGTGAAATATCGCTAATTTGGCTACCAATATGGAAGTGAATCATCGTAAATTTATCTAGTAGCTTGTTTTTTTGCAGTAAAGAAATAGCTTCAATCAGCTCTGTTGCCGCTAGTCCGAATTTAGAATTAATCCCGCCACTTTTCGCCCAGATTCCAACTCCCGTGCTATGCAAACGCACCCTAAGCCCAATATTTGGATAAGGTTTGCCCATAGTTTTTGCCACTTCAATAATTGTTTGCAGCTCGTTTAGTCCCTCAATCGTCAAGGTAATATCGTGTCCCATTTTTGCAGCAATAAAACCAAGCGAAATCATCTCCTTATCTTTAAAACCATTCACCGTGATAGGCGCATTATCATTTGTATAAGCCATTGCAATAATAAGCTCTGATTTACTTCCTGCTTCTAAGCCATAGCAACGATCTGCATTTTGCTCCATTAACGGCAAAACAAAGTTTGGATAATGATTAACTTTAATAGGAAAAACAGCCTTAAAATGCCCCTTATAATGGTGTTCTTTGATAGAAGATTCAAAATTTGTAAAAATCTTCTCTACTTGCTTTTTCATTAAATGAGGAAAACGAATCAAAAGGGGACCACGATAACCATCCTCCCGCACTTGTTTCACAATGTCAATGAGCGCAGGCTTACATTTATAATTAACTTTAACCTGCCCATCTTCAATGATAAAATCGTCTTTACCCCAATAATTAATCCCGTAATCTACCATAATCTAGGCTTTAATATCCAATAAGCTTTGCATCATAGAATCCGCAGTTTTAATGCTCTGTGCATTTGCTTCTACCCCATTTTGTGCAGTAACTTGATTCACCATTGCATCTGCCATATTTGTATTTGAAGTCTCCAGTGTCCCTTGTTGCGCAGATACACTTTGTATATTCCCATTGATTCCACTTTGTGCTACCGCAAACGCATCATAGCCATAATTTCCACTAATTGTCATTGCTTCTCCTTCATCTATAAATGCTATAACTATAACGAAAATTAACTAAAAATATCTAAAAAATTACAATAAATTTATTAGCATAATGCTTTATTGCACACCAAAGATAATTCCTAAAAAGTGTAACTAAAATAAAAAAAATGTCATAAAATTAAGATTTAAAAAATTTATGAAAGGACCATCATCGCAAAGTAAAATCTTTGCGATGAATAGAAAGCGGGATTAACCCAAGAATTCGCGCTTA
Organism: Helicobacter sp.; assembly: GCA_022766795.1. Classification (GTDB taxonomy): domain Bacteria; phylum Campylobacterota; class Campylobacteria; order Campylobacterales; family Helicobacteraceae; genus Helicobacter_D. The sequence continues at coordinate 3,161 of JALEPE010000002.1, read as the reverse complement.
AAGTATTCGCGAGAAGCTTTACAAAGCGGGCAAGCACCCGGAGCTTTTTTACCTCTATGAATGTGTCCGCAAATTTCACAGACCCACACCTCTTCATTGCTGCTTTCAAAGAATCCTTCCTCGTCTAGCATTTTTTTGAGTTCTAAATATTCTCTTTCGTGTTCTACTTCTACCTTACCAATCGCAGTGAATAATCTTGCAATGTCTTTTTTGCCTTCCTCTTCAGCAATTTTTGCAAAATTTGGATACATTATCGTATGTTCATAATTTTCACCCTCTGCTGCCGTAATTAGATTCTTTGTTGTAACTTCAAGTTCTTTTCCATCTACAATTTTATGGAATGCTTTAAACTCTGCTCTTGCGTGCCATTTCTCATTTTCTGCCGCTTCTCTAAAGTGCTTTGCAACCGCGTGCCAACCTTCCTCTTGTGCCACATCAGCAAACAAATCATATTTATTGCGTGCCATAGACTCGCCTGCAAATGCTTTCATCAAATTTACAGCCGTTAAATCTGTAGTCACACAAGTCATCTCCGCACCACAACAGGTTAATGTTCCACCACCTACATTTTGCACTTCTACTTCATTGCCACATTTTTGGCATTTATAAGTTTCATATTGTCGCATAACAATCCTTTTAAATTAAGATTCTAAATTATAACATAAAATTATCAAATAATAAAGATTATCTTTAAATATTTTAACATTTTTAATTTAGAACCATATTTATAAATATCAATTTATCTTGAACCCTTTAAATCGTGTAAAACTGCAACACTGCCTGCAATATCACTTAAAATCGCACACGCACTCTCTGTCGCACTCCCCATTGCGCAAGCCACCATTGTCGTAACACCAGATACGATTCCAGCCGCATAGATTCCGCTTTTAATTTCATTGCGCGCACCTACTTTAAAACAGATTTTTCCAGGTTTTGGCATTAAAGTATGCGGCACCACAAAAGATTCTAATCCTTTGATATTACACGCATTCGCGCCCGTTGCAACAATTATATAATCTGCATTGAGTGCGATTCCATTGCCTTTCACAACAAAATCCCCTTTTGTGCCTACAATCTCCAATACCTCACCCTCTACAAATTGCACTTTTGCAAGTTTTTCAATCTGTGCTTTGGTTTGAGCGATAATTGCCTCACCTCCGATTCCAGCTGCAAAAAGTGGTACATTATACACTTCAGCTTTATACAAATCTGCCTCCTTGCCGCCTTTTTCTACAATCGTGATACAAAAATCCAAATCCCCTTTAATCGCGCTTGCCAATACCAATGCCGCACTAAGTCCCGCAATAGAACCACCAATAATTACAACTCTTTTTTGCATTATAACTCCTTAATCTAAATTTCTTAAAATTTGCTCCACCATAACTTTTGGATTCTGCGCCTTATAAATTGGACGCCCCACAACAATAAAATCGCTCTTTGCCTCTTTAGCATCCTCTAAAGTTGCCACGCGTTTTTGGTCTCCACTGCTCTCGCCAAAAGGTCGGATTGCAGGCGTTAGCGTTAAAAACTCCTCACCCACTTGCGTTTTAATCGCTAAAGATTCTGCACACGAGCAAACTACACCATTCACACCGCATTCTTTTGCCATTTTTGCAAACTCAATCACCTGTGTTTCAAGCCCTGTGTGATAAATCTCAAAAAAACCTTCTTTATCAAAACTCGTTAAAGCGGTTACAGCCATCACCAAAGGAGGATTTGCAATACCTTTAAGCTGCTGCATTACCGCGCTCATTGCCTCTTTACCACTGCTTGCATGGATTGTCAGCATATCAACTTTTAAATCTACAATCGCCGCAACGCTATCACACATTGTATTGGGAATATCATACAACTTCAAATCTAAAAAAATTTTAAACTGCGGATTCATCGCTTTAATACGCTCCAATAGTCCCGCTCCGTCACGGATAAAACTTCTTAATCCAACTTTAACCCAAAGCTGCTCCTCTTCCTTTAAAGACTCCAATAACGCTAAATTTTCCTCTGCACTTGGCAAGTCTAATGCAATACATAGCTTCATTGCTACTCCTCTCTTTTGCCTTTAGGATTCTGTGCTTTTACACGCTTTTTAGAATCTTTGGAAACCCTAAAGTCTTTATTATTTTTGGAATCCTTATGCTTTTTAGAATTTTCAAATTTAAAATCCTTAGTTTTTTTTGTATTTTGCTTAGTGTCTTGCCCGGATACATTTTTGGAATTTTGTAATTCTGTATTTTTAGCTTCCTTTTCTTCTTGTGCCTTTTGCAGGATTTCTTGAATTGCTACAAGTTCCATTTTTGCATTCTTGGCAATTCCGTCTAAGATTCCATTAATAAACTTTGTAGAAGCCTCATTGCCAAAATGCTTAGCAATTTCTAAAGCTTCATTAATCACAATTGCCTTATCCATTGCGCTAAATAATATCTCATACGCACCAAGTCGCAAAATTGCGCGTTCCATATCTCCAATGCGCTCAAAATCCCAATTTTTAATTTGGTGTCTAATGCATAAATCCAGCTCCTCTAAATGCGCAATAACACCATCAAATAATTCTTTTGCAAAGATATTTTGTGCATTTTTGATTTTTTTTTCCTCTAAAATCTCGTCCATAAATTTAGAGATTCCGTCATTCCCGCTTCCATAAGCATACAAAAGTTGTGCAACAACTTCACGCACTTGACTTCTTGTCGCCATTATACACCAAGTTTGCGATAAAGATTAATGAGTTCAATCAAACTTGCCATTGATTCAAAGCCTTTATTTCCCGCTTTTGTTCCCGCGCGTTCAATGGCTTGTTCAATGGAATCTGTGGTTAAAACACCAAAGGTTACCGCAGCTCCATAACGAATCGTAACATTCGCGATTCCTTTCGTTGCTTCTGCGCTCACATAATCAAAATGTGGCGTTGCACCGCGTATCACCGCACCCAAACAGCACACACCATCATAATCTCCTTGCGCTAAAACTTTTTCCAACACAAAAGGAATCTCAAAAGCACCCGGCACTAAAATATGCGTCAAATTCCCCTCTCTACCTCCGTGGCGCAAAAAACAATCTTTCGCGCCCTCCACCAATCTATCTGTAATTAAATGGTTAAAGCGACTTGAAATAATTGCGATTTTCTCATCGCCAAGCAGTGATAAGTTTCCTTCAATGATTTGCAT